>DATEIH010000243.1:0-2562 GCA_035279165.1 Candidatus Nitrosocosmicus sp.
TTATTAATTACTTCTAGATTTCTAGTATAATTTTTTATACCATTAAGCAAAGGGGTAATTTTCATTCTTAACTGTAAAAAAGACTTTGAAGCAAGTTCTTTGGAATTAAAAATAAGTCTGTACACGAACAAGTTAATTTAGGTCTGGCTACTAATAAACATGTCTGACCAGTCAGTTTAATTTATTAAGGAGTATTTGTAAGGTAAAGTCATGATTCCATTAAGAAGGGAAAATGACCAGTCTTTAGACGATATGCGTTTGGAGACACAAGAACAATTTAGTTATTCAGATAGTGTCCTTAGCCCTACTAATCCACTTACATATGAAAAGTTAAATGTCCAAAATGTTAACATCCGTAAGAATGAGAAGGTTGTTATCATAGGACTTGGCCAGCTTGGTCTTCCAGTTGCAAAGTATGTTAAAGAACATGGTTTTGATACTTTTGGATATGATATAAATCAAAAAACCATGCAGTCAGCTGAAGCCAATTATGGAATAAAACAAGCAACCAACTTTGGTGATTTTGACGTACTAATTATTTGCGTATCTACACATAGACCAGACGATATGTTTACACCACAAGTAGATGGTTTGATGTCTGTTGTTGAAAAGATATCTAGAGAAGCTAAAGCAGGTGCATTAATATCAATTGAAAGTACTATACCAAAGGGTACATCAAAAAGAGTATTTGAAAAAGTAGACCATAGACTACATGTTGTACATGCACCACATAGATGGTATGCATTAGAAGAAGAAGTTCACGGTGTTAATCAATTACGTATTGTAGGTGGTGTAAGCAACTGCTGTTTGCAACATGGTCTTAACTTTTATGATGGACGTGAGGTAGTGCCTCAAACAACAGAAACAGCTACATCTACAGCTGGCATAAAAAGCCTATCAATTCCAATGCACCCAGTATCATCAGTTGAAGTAGCAGAACTAACAAAAATAGTAGAAAATGCTCATAGATATCTTCAAATAGCATTTGCAGAAGAGCTTTATCTTTATTGTAAGTCTAATAGCATTAGTTTTTCAGAATTACGTGAATCACTCAATACAAAATGGAATGTAGAAGTACTAGAACCAAGGGATGGAATAGGAGGTCACTGTCTTCCCAAAGATACAAAGATGTTTATCAATTCATCTAACACAATAAGAAGCAAGATACTTCAAGCAGCCATGGAGATTGATGAGGACTATAGAGAATATTTCCAAAATGCTAAGGAACTTAATAAATCCTGTGAAGAAAAAGATTGTGAAATCATAAAAGCCCTAAGATGAATTAACCAATGTCTAATGCTGTCAAAAGTGAAAATATTCTAGTTTTCGGTGCTCATCCTGATGATTTGGAAATAGGTATGGGAGGAACCATATCAAAGCTATCTAGACTTGGTTATAATGTGAAATTAGTAATCGCCACTTTACCTAATTTTACCCAGAGTGATAAAAAGGATGAGAGGAGAATGGAGGCAGTTAGATCATCAAAGGTAATGGGATGTCCAGAACCAGACTTTCTAGACCTTCCTCCTGAAGAGATGACACATAGCAGAAAACTAATTGGATTGATGGACAAATACATGGTTGAGTATAAACCGGTAGCAGTCTTTACTCAATGGATTGGAGATTCACATCAAGACCACCAAGCACTTACCAAATCTGTCATTTCAGGGAGCAGAGATACTACCGACTTGTATATGTATGAAACAACCATTCCAGGGGGCATAACAGAACAAGCGTTTAGACCACAGCTATTCATAGATATATCTGACTATATGGAGACAAAAAAATCAGCTCTAGAGTGTTTTGAATCTCAACAACTAAGATGTGGGCCGATTTGGATTGGCGCAATAGAAGGTCGAGCTGCCTTTAGGGGATACCAATTGAATTGCAAATACGCTGAGGCATTTGAGGTAATCCGAATTTCAAAGTGGTAATTTTTTTAACTTTTAACCTTTTTAATCCTTAATTTACAGTCAGAAATAGTCTATAATTGAAGAATTTAGAGTCTTTACATATCTTTTTTGGATCATTACCTTTTCATATTTTTCCTTATCAATGTAAGTTTCGTTCCAATATCTGAAGCAAACAAGTGATTTATGATCCTGAATTTTTACATTTTCATTAAACAAAACGTTCCTGACCATTATGTCAGGTTCATTCACGCCTGCTACTGTTCTCATAGGACCTGAGGCTGAAAACCGAGGGTTTATTTCTATAATTTTAACCTGATTGTCGTCCCCATCTATTCTAGATTGAATATTCAGGGGACCAAAGGTTTTTAATTTCTTGGCTATTTGATTACACACTTTTGTAACTTTGGGATACTTGTCTATAAACGCCTTATAGGTCTGACCGTGTTTTAGTATTTTCATTAGAGTTATAGTTGACATGATCTGATTATTCTCCTTACCTAGAGTCAACCCAGTTGTATACTCGTTAGCATCACCTTTAAGATATTTTTGGATCATAGGTTTCCAACCTGTCTGTGTTATTGCCTTACTGGCAAAATCTAACTCTTCGATAGAGTTTACAATCTGAAATAGCTTTGAGCCAAATCCTTCA
>DATEIH010000244.1:0-2801 GCA_035279165.1 Candidatus Nitrosocosmicus sp.
TCCCACATTAATTATGAAATTCTAGCCTAATAAAGTAGTCAATATGTCAGTCATTTTAGTCAATATTATAGTCATTATAGTCACAAAAATAGTCAATTTAGCATGGTGCTTAAAATAGGCTCTATATAATACAGATCAAAAGCAGTAGTTAAGCTGATTTTAACTATTAATTGTAATTATCAAATGGGTAAAGAAAACATTCTAAATGTTATTGATACGAAAATAATGATAAAAAAAGATTCTAACCCCGGGTCTATCTATTGCAAGTAGGGTTTAGCATGTATTTTTTTGCTTAGTACTAGAGACATGCTTATAGCGGCTATTGAAAACACCAGTGCGCTAAGAAATATTAGGTCAAAAGAGAATGATGAAGGTAATGATTTAGTTATTCCTTGTATATTAATTAACGATTGGTTTGTTTGCATATACATTGCAGCCAAAGCTGGTCCGATCGATGAACCCACAATCCTCAACATTGTACTAATTCCCATCGTCACGCCCGTAAATTCAATAGGTGTAGACAGTATTGTGACATTTACTGCCCCTACAGAAGCAAGAGATAGGCCAGTCGATAATATTGCCAACCCTATAGAGATGGAAATCTCTGTTGAATGAAATAATAACAATATTGAAAATCCCGCAGCAGTAAGAACAGTACCAATAATCATTGGCTTTATCGATCCCAGTTTTGAAATGATAAATCCAGAAGTAGGGCCAAATATTAAAAGGACTATAGCAAAAGGCAATTGTATTTTACCAGTGTTGATGGCATTTTCACCAAATCCGATAGGTTCTGGACTTTGTACGAGTATAGGAATGGTCTGAAAAACCATAAACATCGACAATCCTACTATCATGATGATCATATTTGAAAGCAAGATTGGTGGTCTCAAGAAGATTTTAAAATTAATTAATGGATATTTGATTCGCCTCTCCAATTGAACAAAAAAGAATAGAGATGTCGCTCCAATTGCCAAAAATGGCGCAATTTGTACCAACGAAGAGTATGGACTAGCAGTAGCATTACCCGAAATATTTGATGCATTTTGATCAGGAGATGTTTGCAAGTATGTTAAGGAGAGCAGAAAAGAAACAATAGTAATTGCCAGTAAAATTGATCCTTTAATGTCTATTTGAGAATAAATCATTTGTTTTTTCTTTGGAATCTTGTTTGCAGAATTTTTCAGCAACTTTGTATGTTTATCTACTTGTTTTTTGTCCTCTTCCTTAAGATTGTTATTGTCAGAGACATTAACATATTTTCGTATCATCAGCAACAATAGTATCGAAATAGGAATTATTGTAAAAAATGTCATTTTCCATCCAAATTCATGAATAATCAAACCCCCTACTGATAATCCAATCACTGAACCAGCAGCAAACATCGAAGTAATGATTCCGGTTGTGATGGAAATTCTCTCTCTTGGAAATTGATCTCGAATAATGCTAAATGCTATAGGAAACATTCCTAGGCCAATGCCCTGAATGGTTCTTGCTATTATCATAGTAAGAAAATCGTTCGCAAATCCTCCTAAAGAAACTCCGACCGTGTATATAGCCATGATAATTAGCAAAACTTTTTTTCTTCCGTAGATGTCAGATAGTTTACCTGCTATAGGAGTCATAACAGCCCCTGCTATCAAGTAAGATGTCAAAATCCATGATGATGATCCGTATGAGACATCAAAATCATTGATTAGAGTAGGAATGGCAGGTATCAACATTGTTTCTGCATACATAACCATTGTGGCTAGACAGCTAAGAATGATTAGTACTTTCCATGGTTGTGATACTATGAGTAGATTCTTGTAATCAAAAGAAGAACCCTTTATTTTTTTATATGTCAGTTTCTTTAACCCCCAATTTTTGTTTTTTAATCCTCATACCATTCTTAGAAATTAGTTTTTGTGGATATGTTCCGTTTCTCAAAAATAATGTTAGATGTAGGCTGATTGATTAATTCCCGTTTTTGTTTGACCTCTTCTGAACAATTTAAATTGAATTTATCTTGTAAATTAAGCCACATTTGCTCCAAGGTTTTTTTTGTTGTAGAAATGTCAGCTTCAGAAATTTGATCGAGGCATATTTTTTTTATTTGAGAAACACATTCTATAGTATCATCAAGAAATCCGTGTGCCTTTTCGGTCAACAAGATGCGATTAATTCTTCGATCCCTAGGGTCGATTTTTCTAATTACAAATTCATCCTTTTCTAACTTATCGATTATTGGAATAAGCGTCGGCCCTTCCAAAGCTAATTTATCAGCAATTTCCCTCTGGGTTAATCCAGCAGCGTTATTTGCAAGTATTATTAGCACTTTCCATTGTCCAAAGGTAATACCAAATTTCTTGCGCAATTCTTGGTCTATTACGTAAACTAATGATTTCCCCATCCTATTAATAATAAATCCAATACTATTCTGAAAATCATACTTAATCATATATTATACACTAATAAGTAGTATACTAATCAATAGTATTTAAATGATTAGTTATACGAATACGAGGCATCCAAAATATTTGAGCCCAACCGCCATTCTATTCAAGAGAATCACGAAAATATGGTATTATGAGATATACTGCGTCTAGACAAAGAGGATCAACGTGTCAACAAAAAAAATTTGTAACATCATTACCTAATATGGTCAATTAGGAAGGAGACGATCTTGACGGTTCATCCTTTGATTGGGCCTTTTTTGAAGTTATCAAGTTTCTCAGTTTATGAATCCCATAACCTGTTTTTGATGAAATAGCAATCTTGTCGATTGAATCATCCATGTATTTCATTATTTCTTGTATTTT
>DATEIH010000245.1:0-2174 GCA_035279165.1 Candidatus Nitrosocosmicus sp.
CGTGAATTTGGCTAGCAGGATGGAAGGAATAGCTGAGGCCGATCAAATTGTTATATCCCAATTTACAAAGGAAAAGATTGAACAAAAGTTCAATATGGAAACTATTCAAATAAAAGAAGAAAAAATAAAAGCTTTTGAAGATATTACCGAATATTATGTTGTAACTGATCAAAAATAGAGTTTCTTGACGATAGAAATATGAACAGTCCTTAAATACAAACAGTTCAATTTCAGGGAAATGTAATCTAATGAAGCCAAATAAAACTGCGACTCTTTCATTAATGCTTGCCAGAGTAGTATATACTATCAATTGGTTTAACATCGCTTCTATTTTCTACTTTATTGCTTCTGATTTTAAAGAAAACATCGCCATGCTTGGAATAATAAGTGCTAGTTTTCTTGTCGCAGTAGGTCTATTTCAAGTACCTGCAGGAATCATTGCTGCAAAATATGGGCCCAGAAAGATTGCTATATATGGAATCATGATTGCTTCATCAGCAGCACTAGTAACTGGATTAGCCACTAATACTTCACAAATAACTCTACTGAGATTTATTATCGGTATAGGAATGGCGTGTTTTTTTGGGCCGAGTGTTATCCTAATATCGAAATATTTAGGAAAAGAATCGGAAGGACTGGGAATTGGATTACTAAATTCAGCCCATGCCTTGGGCGGAATAATAGGATTGTTTGGTTGGGTGATATTGGCTGAACACTTTGGTTGGAGAGCATCACTTGTTTTGAGTGGCGGGTTGGGGATATCAACTGCCATTCTGCTAAGGAGCACATTACTAACGGGTGTCGATGAAATAAGCACTGAATTTAAGATCAAGGTATCTCAAGTTTTTGCGACGCTATTTAACAAATCATTGATAATCCTTGGAATCACGCTGTTGGGATTTCAAGCAGGATCGAGTATGATTTTGACTTTTACTGTATTCTACTTTGTAGATCATCTAAAAATTAATCCAATTGACGCCGGGCTAATAGGAAGCCTAAATCTAATAGTTGCCCTTGCCTCCTCTCCCTTTTTTGGAAAACTCTACGACAGGATTGGAAATGCAAAGAAATTACTGTTTATTTCGGGGATAATTAGTGCATCCAGCTTGGTCGGATTTGCAACTGATTCACTATATGCTATTACGGCATTGATCCTAATATCAGGATTTTTCTTATCTGCTGGCTTCGTAATTGTATATGCAAAAGCCAAAGAAATCAACAAGGCACAACCTCAATATCAGACTCTCGCCGTAAGTTTTGTAAATGGTCTCTCATTATTTGGGGTCTTCTGGGTTCCAGTCTTTTTTTCCAGCATAGTAAGCAGCTTGGGATATGAGATAGCGTGGTTGTTAGGAGGTTTGGTTATTATCATATTGATACTCCCAGTAATTAGGTTAAAATGAATAAACTATTTTGTATCAAGATCAAAAATTCTAAACTATCACTTAATTAAAATCCATTCTGGATATTCTAGTTAATATATGTCGAGTTTGAATTAAATGTTCAAATGATATTCTATGAGTAAAATGGTGAATATCTAATGAATTGGAATAACAAAACTGAAAATTGTCGTAATATTGTCCTATTTATCATGGTCGGCGTATTTATCCTTCCGATTTTACAGCAATCGGCATTTTCAAATCATGGGATGGAAATAAATCTTAAATTAAATGACGCCCAATTTTATTTACCACCAGGCAAGAACGTCCAAGTAGTCAAGTTAACTACCACATATTCGGTTACCGATCCTGCCACTGTGGATAAACAAATCAGTGGAACTATGAAAATATATACAGCTAATGGAACTTTAATGAAAACCACATCAATTCCAAACGGATTCAAAGCAGACAAGAATGGCTTTCAGCAATTTGTTACCAGTTTACCAAATAGTACTATTCAATCCATTACTACCGTCGTAGTATTTACTGATTTGAATAAGACTGCTGCACTATCTAATACAATAACAAACAATCTAGTTCTAAATAAAACACTATAATTCCGAATAATTTTCTATTATTCAAACTTCCGTGATAATAGAAAATTATTCTTCCTATCAAGATTCTCGGAAAAGGAGTACTTAAATAATTTTTCAGAGAATAAGATTATAGAATGATTACCGCGGAGATAAGTCTCGTTCCTGTAGGTTCTCGTTCAGGAACAAGCATGAGTAAGGA
>DATEIH010000246.1:0-23457 GCA_035279165.1 Candidatus Nitrosocosmicus sp.
GAGGAAATCAATATCAAAGAAATAAATAAAAATAAAGGATTTATCAATTGTCTAAGATATTCAGGTGCACTTGAAAGGTAATTGCAGTTCTCTTCACAAATCTTTGTAACCGGAAACAGTAGTAAAATCAATCCAAATAAAATCAACATAATGATTCCAGCCGTAGAGATCAAAGCACCTAATTTTATCATACGACGATATCTCAACGAGGCACTCATCTAACATTCTTACCTTACCTTAATACTAATATTCGAGTTTAGATGCGTCTATAGTAACGTATTTGTATTCACCATTTTTTGAGACCTTATTGAATTGTTTGTTATAATATAAAAAAGGAACATCATCTTTCGTATGAAGGTCCCAAATCTTATGTACTTGATCGAAATACACTTTTCTTTTTTTCATTTTGCGTCTAATTACTTCATGACATAATATATGAGATATTTTTGCACAATTATTATCAGCAAAAAACTTTTCATTTTTGAAATCTGAAGAAAAAATTTTGGGTCTCAACCAAGCGGCTAGTCCAAAATTCTCACCATGATATGCATCCATACGACAATCCGACCATAAAGGTCCAAAATAAGTGAGATAGAAATGAAATATAGAGAAACCCCTTTCTCGATGATCTCTTAATAGATATGCAAGATTGATCCTATCGAATAATCGTCCAGGAATTACGGGTAAGATATCTACCTCAACAGACAAATCTTCTTTAAATTCACGCTTAATCCACCACTGAAAAAATCGTACCATTGAAGAAACATAACCCCAATCCTCTTGATATCGTTTCTTCCATTCTTCATTTTTTGATACATAAATAAAAAAAAGCTTATCTTGCAATAATACCTACACATCAGACATCAATAAAATTTTTGACACGCTAAAAGTCAAGTAAAAACACATTCGCATACAAAAAGTTCATAATTTAGAAGTAATATACACAAATTAGATGTCATTTAGAAAATTAGGTGCTGTAATACTTTTGGTTTCGGACATGAATAAATCGGTTCAATTCTATAGAGAAACTCTGAATTTGCCATTAAAGAAAGAATCTGACGAATGGACAGAATTTTTCAATAAAGAAACAGTATTAGCATTGCATCCGGCTAGACACAAAGAAAATCTGAAATCGGGACAACATATTCTGCTTGGTTTTTCTGCAAGTGATTTTGATGACACAATAAATAAACTAAAAGAGAAAGGTGTAGTTTTTTTTAAAAACCCTAAGGAAGAAGGTTTTGGGAAACATGCAATAATAGAGGATCCGGATGGTCATCTAATTTCAATTGTAAAATTAAAAAGCAATCAAAATGAAGAGGATGGATTTGATTTTTTGGGGTTAGTTGGTGCAGAATAGAAAATCATCATCATCCTTCATATAATCAAACAACGATACAATGTAACAATTCGTATATAGCAAGATTGCGTTAGACGAGAATATAATATCAAACATCATACAAAACTCGCTATACTAATCAATATATTCAAGAGATTCTGAAAGAGAGACATTATCGATGGATCGAATTATGGGACTTTTTTACCGGGATTTAGTAAATTTAGTGGATCTAATGACTTTTTAAGATAACTAAAATAGGAATAAACGAAATTATTATAAACATTCTTTATAAATGGGGTCCTAGATATTCCATCGCCGTGTTCTGCAGTTATAGTTCCCCGATATTCAAATATTTTTTTAAAAGTCTCATAAGTAATATTTTGTAGAATTCTCTCTTGTTTGGAATGAAGATGATCTTCAGAATTATTATCATTATCTAAAATGGGACGAGTATGAAGATTTCCATTACCTATATGACCATATATTACATATTGTAGATCATACTTGTTATAAAGTGATAAAAGATAAATAACATATTCATAAAGATGATTGATTGAGACCGCAGTATCTTCAATTATAGTAAATTGTCTTCTATTTCCTACTGTATTCTTTATAGCCATGTTTAACGCATTTTTCCTTGAATGCCATAATTTATTTATCGAAACTATGTCATGAGCATGTTCTACGATCTTGCCATCAGAATAAATGCTCCTTTTTAGCAAATCGTGTATGTTAGAGATTTTGTCCCGGAATTGATAAAAATACTCTATAAACAGCAGACAACCATTCTCATTTAGTGCATTCGATTTAACTGAAGAATCCATGACGGAATAATCCAAAAGTTCAACAGCTACAGGTGCAGTGGAGAGAATTTTTTTGGTATATAGACAAGCAGTCAAGACATCAGAAAAATACACTAGGAAGAGAGATCTGAAAAGAGGTATATCTAATATCTTTAATCTAAGAGTATCGAAAATTGATAATGTTCCCTCTGAAGCTGCAAAAATAATTTGAGGCTTGTATTCGGGAGTAAAAACAGAATCTAATCTATAACCACAGGAATTTTTACTGACATCAGGATAAAACGAAGCTAATTTATTTTGAATAGAAACCAATGGTGATAGAATTTTTTTTAATCTACTATCACAAATACCATTTTCAGCAAAACCTTCCTCTCCATTGGAATAGATAATGTCAACTCGATCCAAATATTTAAGGATACTCCCATATCCTAGACCATGTGGTCCAGAAGAATTATTGGAAACCATGCCTCCAATGGTGCAATAATTACTACTTGCAGGATCTGGTGGTAAAAATTTATTTTGTTTTTTCAATTCTTTATCCAACATACCCTTAACTACGCCAGCCTGAACGGTTACAGTTTCAGACTGGATATCCAAATCAAGTATCTTGTTCATGTATTTAGTAAAATCTAAAATCAATCCATTAGATAGACTTTGACCGAGTAAACTTGTGCCTGCACCACGACAAGCAACAGACAAACCATTTTTGCTAGCACAATTCAAAGATGCTACTATATCCGACTTATCTTTAGGGAAACAAACTAATTCGGGGTAAATTTGATTATGGCTTGAATCTACAGAATAATAATCTCTAATCCAGGATTCATTAGAAATATCACCACTGTAGGAAAGCTTTAGTTCATCATATACGTCCATTGTATAATTTAATATCTGTATAGAATATAACATTTTTAGAGTATGAAGAAAAAAGAATTACCTATGAAAATATTTATCTATTTATTATCTTGATATAATAACCTTAATTGGTTTTTGATCAATAGAAGGAAAAGAAAAAAATGTGATTAACAATGACAGTAAAAAGGCACTTTGAATAGAAAACATACTACCGATCGCTACTAAAGACCAATAGTTAGTATAAGGCTGACAGTGAACTTCTATAACATATCAATAGACATGTAATAGATTATCCTAAATTTCAGGGACGACCGGGAGCAGAAACACTTTCATTAACAGTAAAATATATGTAGAATTAAATTGCGAAACAATGCACTATCAAAATAGGATGATCGTCTAGGAAATTCTATTCATATATTTTTTCATTCGTTAATAATCATCAGATAAGACAACAAAGCCGAGTCCTAAAATTATCAAGAGGGCAAAATAATTATTTCTGCCTTATTTGATCAAAATAAAAATAAGAGACTATTTTGTAATTACATGACTCATATTTTCCGATATGAAGATTGTGTGTTCCGCCTGAGATACAACTTTGTTATTACCCTCAATAAGAATAGGATAGGACCTAATATTCTTTTTCTTAATAAGATAATCTAACATTTCACGAGCCTTAGATTCAGTGAAATCATTTACTAGCCAACGTAACGCAAATGGAAGTGTCTTAAATCTATCCCATAGATATATGATGAATTCATCCGTATCCTTATTTTTAGTCGGTTTTCTTGATACTAGTGAAAAAATATTTCTGATTTTACCCTCATAAACTATGCCTAGTCCATCTTTAGTTGTTACAAATGGTTCTATTGCGTAGGCCTGGTTAGGCATTAGTAAAAATGAAGGTCCGTAGGTCTTAATGTTAGGGATAGATTTTCCGGCATGTATGACATACTGTTCTAAAGAGTGTCCACTAAGATTTTGAATTGGTTTTAGACCATTATATGTTATGGTATTCTCAATTATTTTTCCAATCTCACTTGATTTAGTAGCATGTTTTGCAACCTTGGTTGCTTCATATAATGACAATTCCGCTATTTCTATTAATTGATCATATTTTGAATCATATGAAACAGTAACTGCAGTATCTGCAACGTAACCATCTATATGTACACCTAAATCAATTTTAACAACGTCAGTATCCTTTATTACAATTTGATCGTCAGGTTCAGCAGTATAATGAGCAGCTATCTCATTCAAACTAATATTAACAGGAAAAGCAGGTTGACCACCTCGTTCATTTATTTCGCTCTCGATAGAATCACATATTTCATAAAGTGTCCTACCGACATGGTTTTTTTTCCTAGCGTTTTCTCTAACTTGAGCAGCTATTTGACCTGCACGAATATAATTATCCAGAGACATGAATTAGAGATAAGAACTCTCCACAATATAACAATAATGCAAATAATGATTTATATTAATTGAAATAAGATTAAAATTAGACAAAAAATTTCTCATTAGAAAGGGATCGTAGTCTAGCTTGGTAGGATGCCAGCCTTGGGCGCTGGAGGTCGTCGGTTCAAATCCGGCCGGTCCCATTATTAATTGATATCCAGAAACAAAAAGAAAAAAATTAAACTCTTCTGCCTCTACGGCCTCCAGGTTTTCTAGTAGTGTCATGAGGAACCGGTGTAACATCGTCTATTCTACCTATACGAAATCCAGCCCGAGCCAGGGCTCTTATAGCAGCCTGAGCACCAGGACCAGGAATTCTTGGTCCAACTCCACCTACTGCTCTTACGCGTATATGAAGTGCATTAATGCCCTTTGTTTTGGCAGCATCAGCTGCAGAGACGGCAGATTTCATAGCTGCATAGGGGGAAGATTCATAACGATCTGCTGTTACATGGCGTCCACCCGAACTAATGGAAATAGTTTCTGCACCGCTTATGTCAGTTATATGGACTAAAGTATTATTATAACTACTAAAAATATGGGCTACCCCCCATTTATATTGAGTAATTTCCTCTTGTGACATGAATGTAGAATTTTTTGGTTGTCACATTTAAAAACCTTCTCAAGTAAAATGCGTATATCCTTTGTTTTTAAGCAATTTCTTATTTCCACTGGAAGTGAGAACAAATACTCGCCCGTTCCCGCTAACTACTTTGCCAATAATATACAATTTTAGGTAATGCATTTTCAATATCTTGGAAATTTCCACTAAATTTTTTTCTGATATTGTTCCTACTATATTGTATTCCTCACCTCCATAAAATACAAGATCGTTAAAATCAAGATTATTTAATGATAAAAATTCCTTCAATTTTGGGGGAATAGGAATTTTGTCCTCTTCTATTAGTAAATTCACTCTACTTTGCTTTGATAGCTCATGTAATGAAGGGGCAAGGCCATCACTAGAATCCATAGATGAAGAAAAATAATGGGCAATAAATATTCCAAATTCATAAGAAGGACAAGGTTTTAGCACAGAATCAATAGATCTTTTTTTAAAGTAACTATCTGGACATAGTAGATTGTTCATTAGAATTTTCAATCCCGAAGAACTGTAACCGAAAATATCAGAAACAACCACATAATCACCAACACATGCACCATTTCTTCTAGGCAAGTCAGCTGCCGAAGATAAAGATCCAATCATACAGCAATCAATTATGATTTCCTTAGATTCGTTAATATCTCCACCAACAATATCTATTCCAAACTCCTTTGAAGCCAAAGACAAGCCATTAATTAGTTTAGAAATTTCAGACTTTTTTAATGATTTGGGTAATCCTAATGATATTAAAGCGGCTTTTGGCATTATTCCTTTTGAAACCAAATCACTTACACTAGCAACTACTGATTTTCGGGCTATTTGTTCAAATGTCATTTTGGGTGGGACGTCAGTATGTTCAACTAACATATCACATGTAATAGCCAAAAATTTATTACCATTAAATTCATTAGAAGAAGAATTTAATGAATCTAATGGTATGATTGATATGTCATCTTTACCTATAAACGGTTCCACATTATTGTTACCAAATTTGGAAATAATTAAATTCAGTATTTGTTTTTCATTAAATTTTTTCATAAATTTCAATTATTTTATTATGAAATAATTTATACATGGGATCTACCTTTTCTTTTTTTGATTCTAATGATATTCTAAGTGCATGTTCGGTATTTGAGAAACGTATTAGAATCCAAGAATTATCATCCAGAATAAACTTCAAACCATCAGTATATAATACATCTGTCGAATAGGATTTTAATGAAGATAATATCTTCTCAAAGAGATATTTACTATCAATTTTAGGATCTATAGAATGCTTTGTTCGTATTTGTTTAAATTTTGAAGACAGATTCATACATTCATTAATCGTATTCTGATCTAACGAGCTGATAATAATGCTTGCGGATAACCCATCCCTACAAGAAGTAAAGTTTGGCATAATGAATCCCCCACTGCTTCCTTCTCCACCTGCTTGTGAATCGGTTTCAAACATCCTTTTTATCACGTTTGATTCTCCAACTTTAGAGATAAAGACTTGACCACCATGATTTTTGACATATTGTTCAATTGAGAGGCTCGAGTCAAGACTAATGGCAAATCTTTTGAATCCATTATTGCGTATAACGCCGGCAATACATAACAATAAAGTTGAATCAGGATTAAGCTGAATTCCCTCTTTATTAACGATTACTAGTCGATCCCCATCTACGTCAAAGGCAAAACCAAAATTCAACTTATTTATTTTAACTAGTTCACATAATTCAACTAATGGATCAGAAGTCGGATCGGGACCGCGAGAAGAGAACCCAAGCTTGTCATTTATTCCAAGATATTTTACATTATAGGAATCAAACAACTGATTAGCATAATTACATGCTGCTCCTCCTCCAAAATCAATACCGACCTTGAAATCATAATTTAATTGATTTGGTTTTGGAATATAGTTTACTATATCGTTCAAAAAACTGGCATTAATTTTGAAATATTGGCCAATTTTAACATGATCCTGGATTTTCGTTTTCAATACCTGATCTAAATCTTCCTCAAATAATCCTCTTCCCTTTATGAGCATCTTCAATCCATTCCAATTTAACGGATTATGTGATGCTGTAATTATCAAGGCACCAGAATATTTCCTGGATTCTCTAAATAAAACTGGTGTAGGTGCAATACCCAAATCATAAACGCTAATTCCTTGTTCTAAAAGACATCCGATTACGATATCTGCAATGATTCCTCCTGAGGGTCTACTATCTCTTGCCATTACACAAGTCGGTACATTATGGTTATTTTTCAAATAAGATCCATAAACCCTAGAAAGACGGGCGATCTCTTGTATACTAAGATCATCTCCAAATATTCCCCTTATTCCAGAGATAGATATCTTCACGAAAATAATGAGATAGTTGCAATAATTTATGTTAACTGGATTAAAAAGAAAAGTAAAAAATCAAGAGAAACGTGAACCGGTTAACAGCACTTCGCATTGTTCACAAATTCTTTTGTCTATATTCGACTCAATACTATGGTGGACATCACATATTATGAAAGTATACCTCATAAAATTACATAGTTGAATAAATTTTGTCATCGTACTTGGAGAATAGGCATTATTTGTAGAAAGATCTTTGGATATATCGTTTATCATTTTCATAACTTCAAAATTATCTTCCAGTTTAGCTACCAAAGAAAGATCACCCCGTGTTCCTCTTATATAATTACTAACTGCCGCCTGAGTGATCCCAAGAAGTTTCGCTACAGTCTCTTCTTTTAGATCATAATCTCGAATTAATCTTTTAGACAAAATAGCACGAATAGCAGGAATCAAAGACTTGGATTCGATCTCAGAGGGTAACAACATAATAATAATTCCTAAATTTCTAATTATATAAAGATTTTTTAAAAACTAAAATAAACAAAAAATAATTTGGGTGATATGGATTTAGCCTTCTTCCCAGCCTTTATTAAATACACCGAATTTATGTAATGGAACTGGTTGGCCTGCAGTATATTCTAATGGTCTCATCCAGAAAATAGCATGAGTTGGACAAACACCTACACATGCACCGTCAGAAATACATCTCTCGGGATAAAAGACAAATGCTTTGCCTCTTTTCCAACCTTCAACAGGTTTAACACGAAGTACATCCGGACCTAATGCGGTACAAATTTCTACACAAAGCGCACACCCAATGCATCTTTGTTCATCAACATCTGGAAGTATAGCAATTGGCATCTAATAATTCACTACTCGTCTTGTAACGATAAAACTATTTAAACTATATGCCAATAACAAAACAGTGTTATACAAAAGATAAAAAAACTAGATAATAATATCTATTTTTTAATTTGACGCATTACGTCTACTTGACCACTATGAAGCCAGTCTTTTAATTCTTCATGTGATGGTTTTGTATCATGTTTACCCTGAAGATGAAGATGGAGTAATACATAATTTACCTGATTCAATAAAACCTTGTTGGCCTCATCGCCCTTGCGAGCTTTTGTTTTCAAATCTCCGGGTACGGTTGCCCACCATTCATCAAATGTTCTGTTCTTTTGAGTATTAGTTTGTGAACCAAATCCCTTTGGTAATGTCATGTTGCATCTAAGTTAATCAAGGATGGTATTAAATGTTTTTTAATTAGTATTTGCGAATTTTGAATATATTTAAACATTCTTTTCTTTAAGTTTGTTTTTCTAACTAGTAAGACTGATTCATACAAAATTTACAAATTTTGGTAATTTTATACTATTTTTTATCACTAATATTTTGATAAGAGACTAATTCATAACAATAAAAATCCTGATAGTCAACTGGATCCTAATTATACCCATGATATTCAAATAAACTCTTTAAAATTATTAATTCTTACATTAATATATGATATTTATTTGACTGGCAAAAATGATAATGATAAAGATATTGATAATGAGCAATACCGCCGAGGACTTTTTATGAAATACGATGATTAGTAATCATTTTATAAATACTCAGTATTAGGTTTAGTAATGTCTAATTTTGATACCGAAAAAAACGTTCATGTGATAGTTCATGGTCAAAAGCAGTTATTTGAAACTGTTAAATCAAGACTTGGTGATATTGGTTTGAAAACAGAAAAATTAGCTTTGGCTGATATGAACAAACCAGGTAATGAGGGCGATTATGTGGCAATGTTATGGCCTCCAATGGCTCCTACAGAAATTATACTGAGTCAAATTATAGATTTCAGTGGGACGAACGGACGTGGTATGGGAGTTTGGGCGAATGTAAATCAAAAAGAATTACAGCGTATACCTCTTAATTAAGAACTAGATTTACTCTCTTTACTTTTTCTATATCCATGGGTAAATTGTGAATCATAAACTTTGGAAAATTCATATTTTTTTGGTGCTATAACATCTCCAACCACTATTAATGCAGTTTTAATGATCCTTTCTTCTTTGACTTTCCTTGTAATGGTACCAAGAGTGCCCTTCAATATTTTTTGATCTTTCCATGTTGCTTTATATATTATTGCTACTGGTGTATCGTTAGTATAAACTCCCCCCTTCAATAATTCTTCAATAATCCTTTCAAGTAAATGTACACTTAAATAAAATGCCATGGTCGATCCATGTTTTGACAATTCTGAAATTCGCTCCCTGTCTGGAACTGGTGTTCTAAATTCTGCGCGAGTTATTATTATTGTTTGAGTAATGCCAGGCAGAGTTAATTCTAAATTCATCGATGCTGCTGCCCCGAGAAGTGAGGTAATGCCAGGAATAACACTACACTCGATTTCATCTTTCTCTAACCTATCTATTTGTTCTCTTATAGTACTAAAAATAGTTGGGTCACCATCATGAAACCTAATCGCCAACTTGCCATTTCTTGTAGAATCTCTTAGAATTTCATATATTTCTAACCTGTCTAATTTTGCTGCATCGTATAATTGAGCATCTCTTTTAGCATATCTCAGTAATTCAGGATTTAATAACGATCCTGAATATATTATTACGTCGGCGTTTTCTAAAAGGTTCTTTGCTTTTATTGTAATTAATTCAGGGTCTCCGGGTCCTGAACCTACAAAATAAATTGTATTCTTTTGGATCATTTTTTCTTTTTGGCTATCATTATTGAAAAGTACTTATCATTGTTTTCATTTTTGTTTTTTGCCACGTCAACAAGCTTCCTTTTTTGTAAAGTTTCAACATTGGTTGAAACATCCTGAGCAATAAAAATATCCGAATCCTCTGGAAAACTTGAATCCATTAATATGTCTATTACATTATCAAAGTATCGACCGTCCTTTAAGAAAACAAGTGTGTCACAGCATTCTGCTGCTATTTTTAATCTGTCAAGATTATAACATGCTGGAATTATTCCTATTATCTCCTCCCCTTCTCCTATTGGAGTTTTAATCTCTGCAGAAAACGAGAAAATGGATGTTATTCCTGGTACTATCTCTATATCAATGTCCTTATGGGTCTTGCACATTTCTTTATGAATATGTATCCATGTACTGTAGAGAGATGGATCACCTACAGTTAAAAAAACAGCTTTTTTTCTATTTCTGACCGCATCTGCTATTTCTTTGGCATTACTCTTCCAATATTCTCTTAATTTCTCATAATCTTTTACCATGGGAAATATTAATTGACGAATTTCTGTTTCTTTGGGGAGGAATTTTTCGACTATTGACAATGCAATACTGGGTTTATTCTCCCTCGCAGTTGGGGTAAAAATCACATCAGCATTTTTTATAATATTGATTGCTTTCAAAGTTAGTAAATCGGGATCTCCAGGACCACAGCCAACACAATGTAGTGTAAAATTACCCATAAAGGAATTTTAGAAAATATTAATTAAAGTTTTTGTATTTTACTTTGTACCGGAGAAAATTATTACCGGATTTCTTGAAATCATCATAGTACCTGAGCTGGTCTTTTTTGCCTTTGCAATAGTCACCTGGGTTATATCTATCTCTTGCAATTCTGAATCTTGCATGGCTCTAAGTGCATTATATATAGTTTCTATCAAGATGGATGTGACCACTAGTCTCCCCCTCTGATTTAACTTGGAAATGGCTAACTTTATTATATGTTCGGTTTCTCCAGTTGTTCCACCTATTACAATCGCGTCAACGTTCGGCAACTTGGGTAATACATCCTGAGCTAATCCATGTATTATCATGGCATCATTTAAGATTCCAAATTTCGATAAATTTTTTTCTGTTAGATCAATCGCAGCCTTGTCCATATCAATCGCATAAACTTTACCTTTCGTTTGAAGAATTAATTCCGCAGTTATACTACCACTACCACATCCAATATCTAATGCAGTTAATCCTTCTTTTAGTCGTAGTTTACTAATTATGATCGATCGAATGTCTTCTTTTGTAATTGGTACACTATCTATTCTGTCAAAGAGTTCATCGGGAATGCCAGGAGTCTTATAATTCCAATTCATTTCCATCGTTTCATATGATGTGTTGATTTAGCAGCGTATATGTTAATATCATAAAAGTAAGTAACATGAAAATAAAACCAAAAATTGCTATTGTAATTATTTTTTTCTTTTTATCTTTAGGTAGGTTGTTTCCAGCCATCCTACTTGCAATTATATGGGATACAGAGTAAAAAATAATGCCTACTAATATTGTTAATCCTATAGTATTAGATTGATCAGAATTGGGTTTTACGACGACACCCAAAATAGATCCTGCGATTGCAGCCATAACTACTCTTAAATAATATATTTTATCTTCTAATTGCAAGGTAATAGACATATATATGCGCTATTAGTTTTTAATCAGCCACATTTAATTCCTACTTTCTTTAATCTGTAAAGACAAAGTCTGGAAGCACTATGACAACCCCTTTGTGAACGATTCACGGATTTAAACACAATCTCACAATATAATCAATTCTAATAATCTACCTTGAATCCCAATTCGTTTGGTTGGTTCTACTAATCCCAAATTCTGAATAGTGATATATTGTATCTTATTATATTCAACAAGATCATGATAAATTTAGATGGCTATTTCAGAGATTGAACTTAGGTATATTGTAAATAACATCAAGGAAGTTATTGATAATATTTATTATGTAAGCAATATTTCTCTTATAACAAAAAATACTCTGATCCTAAAATTTCATCATTCACAAAAAAATGATGTTTCACTTCTAATTTCCTCTCTTGGAATCTGTATTACGAAGTATAAATATTCTATTATTGAAGATAATGACTCCCTAAAAAAAATTAAGACTGATCTTGAACGCTCAAAACTGATTGATATTTCTGTTATATCTGGAGAACGAATAGTTCAATTTGTTTTTCAATCTATTCAAGGATTGAAATATTATTTAATTGTCGAATTGTTTGGTCATGGCAACATAATAATTTGCAATGAGTCTCAGAAGATTTTGAATATTCTAAACCCCATTAACGTTCGACATAGAGTGTTGAAACCTGGGTTGAAATACTTTCCGCCCCCTTCCAGAGGGGCTGATCCTCTATCTTTAGATTATGATGATTTTTTATCCTTAATCAAGAATAGCGATCAGGGCAATATAGATATAAAAAGATGGTTAGGACGAACATTATCAATTTCAAAAAAATTTATCGAATTGACAGTTCAAAATAGTAAAATCCCAAATAAGAAAGTTAGAGATCTGAATTCAGCTGAACTAAAGAACTTGTTCGAAGAAATGACCTCGTTAATAAGAAATATTTCAACCGGTATTGGACATGAACCATGCATTATTTTAGATGATGAGAATAATCCTGCAGATGTAAGCCCGATAACTCCATCCGATGTTCCTTTGGATCATATTAGAAAATATAATTTGTATACTGATGCAATTGATGAATTCTTAAACTATTCCATTTTACATAATAGTTCATCGAGAAACTCCGAATTAGAAAAGCAAATCGAGTCATTAGAACATGATTTGAATGAACAGAAAAAAGCTAAAGACCTTGTTATTGCAAAATCAAACAAGCTCAGAGAATTTGCCAATCTGCTTATGCAAGAGACTGACGGTGTGTTGAATCCAGAAAAACACTCAATTGCAAACCTACTTCATACTTCTGACGCTAAAATTTTGAGCATAAAAGGTAAAGATTATCTAGAGATTGTAGATGAAAAAATAGCAATAGATGTAGGTAACTCCAACATCCCAAAAATTTCTTCCTTGATATTTAATGTCGCAAAGGATATGGAAAGAGGATTGATTACCATAGAGAATTCCCATTCGAAATTGCTTGAACAAATGGACAAAATTCAAAAACAGAAAAACAAAAAACCATTATCAGAAATTAAGATTTTGACTAATAAGGAATGGTATGAAAAATATCGATGGTTTCTTACGACTGACGATGTATTGGCTATAGGCGGCAGGGATTCATCGTCAAATTCAGTACTTATAAGAAGACATCTTACAGAAAACGACTACATTTTTCATGCAGAGGTCAATGGTTCTCCTTTCTTTATTCTAAAGAACGCTAATAACAAAACCAGCGCGGATCTGTCACAAAGTATTATTGAAACTGCTCATGCAACGGTATCTTTTAGTAGATCTTGGAAGGACAATCTTTCTTCTGCTGATGCATATTGGGTCTATCCTTCTCAGGTAAAAAAAGGCGCACCTACGGGTCAGTATCTTCCAAAAGGCGCATTCATAATTGAAGGCAAGAAAAATTTTGTAAAAAATTTGGAAATAAAGCTTGCTATTGGTTTGTCTTTCATTGAAGATAGACCATTATTTATTGTTGGACCTTTCTCTGCAATCTTGAAAAGATCTATATGTTTAAGAAATATGATGCCATCTGGCTTTGATGTTGTAAAGGCTTCAAAAAAGATAAAATCTGATTTTGTGGATTACTCTATAAAAAATGAATATCCTGAACGCTTGATAAATCATCTAAAGCATTTGTCAATAGATGAGATAGTAAGAATCCTGCCTGTAGGTCAATTCAAACTATTGCCTATTGAAAGAGGCGAGTTAAAATATGATTTCAATAATTTCTTACCAAAGTAATTAAATTCAAACTTTGATGGATATGAATGAATGGAAATAGGAATAGAAAAGTAATTAAATTCAAACTCTGAAGATTTTATGTGTCTAAAGATATTAGAGATGAAACTACTTCCATGACCACTCGTGTATTAGTCAGTGATGTCATGAATAGCCCTATAGTTCATGCAGGACCAAACGATGACCTTGTCACGATTTCAAAACTTATGACTAATGCTCAAATTGGAAGCATTGTTATTTTAGATAATGATAAACCGCTTGGAATAGTTACCGACTGGGATATTGTTTCCAAAGCGATAGCTGCCGGTTCAATTCCCTCTGATATTAAAGCTTCGGATATAATGAAACAGTTGATTACCATCACCGGAGAAGAAAGTATTACATCCGCTGCCAGACTTTTACGACAACATGGAATTAAGCGTTTAGGAGTGACCCATAAAGGCAATTTAGTTGGAATTATTTCGGTGTCTGATGTTCTTGCCGTCACACCGGAATTATTTGATGTAGTATCTGAAAAATCGCTACTTATAAGAGGCGAGATTGGACGTTCCCCACGAAATATTTCTGGATATTGCGATGAATGTGGTGAATGGTCTGATTTTCTACTTTATGCAGATGGCTCTTACACTTGTGAAGTTTGCAGAGGCGAGTGACGCAGGTTGGCAATCATGTTTTGATCATATGGTATTGCACATTTAATGATCGATAACACTTTTTGCACATAAATGAATCAGCAATCATATTATAGGACTAAATCTTTTTTCAGATCATTTTGGAAATAACAAAAACCAAAAACCAAAAGGCTTCATCTCTTTTTCAATTCCTAGTCTTCTTCTTGATATATTTCGTTTTATTTAATTAATTCATTTGTGGTTATAGATCGTGCACAATATTGACATTTCAATAGTATGTTTTTTTTGTCAATTATTTCGATTTTCGAACTCAATCCTTCTTCGGTGTTTGTAATGCATCTTAAATTGGGGCATTTAAAAAAACCTATTATCTTATCAGGAAGCTGAATTCTTCTCTTTTCGGTTAACTTGTAATCTTTAATTATATTGATGGTTGCATTAGGAGCAATTAATGCTAGCTTGTCAGTTTCTTTCTTTTCCAAAAACTTGTTTTCTACTTTTATGATATCCTTTTTCTTCTGTTTAACACTTGGTACGTTTAAAGCTACGGTTATTACATTCCCCTCTTGACCTGTAATATTTAATATGTTGAGAACAAGCAGTGCTCTAGGAGATTCTATATGATCAATGACGGTACCGTTTCTTATTCTTCTTACCAAAAGTTGATTGAATTCTGACATATGTATACAGATACATTAGTCTATTTTCTGTTTTTTCTATTTTACTGTTATTTATTCATCCTGCTATTTGGATTTATTTTTATTCATATATTGTGTTTTCATTTCTTCAACCCAGGAATCCTTCTTCTTGTAAATTTGTTTTCTACTCCTTGGTTTACATTCACTCAGCAAATAAGAACAAAGAATTGGAAAATAGACCGATGTATCGCCATAAACTATTACATTTCCCCTATGCGAAGTTTTAATCTTTCCCCAACTTTTGCCCTCTTGCAATGTAGCACCAGATAGACCCCCCGTATCAGGTCTTGCATCGGTGAGTTGGATTATGAAATCATGTCCTCCTTCCTTGATTTTTAGGATTTGATACAGGGCTGGACCGGTCTGCTGAAAAAAGTTCTTGGGTACCCCTCCACCTAACTCTAGTCCACCTGATACATTACTTTTCCATAGGATTGCTGTTGATTCTGCGATATCTTTTATAGGATTGATTGCTGCCTTGCCATCAAGCATTGAAGGTAGCATGTTCAATCCGATTGAAGAATCGCTGAGTGCTGGTATATAGATAGGTACTTTAGATTTGTATGCTGAGACCATAAATGATTTGTCAGGCGCCTTGGATTTTTCAGCAGCTTCTTTTCCTATCAAATAAGATAGATCAGCAGTTGAGCTATTCGTCATGTCAATATGCTTTTGGTATATGTTTTGAATATTTTTTTGAATTATTGTATCCTGGGATTGAAGGGTCCCATATTCTTTTATATATACATCATAAATTCTTACGATTTGTTTAGAATATAATATATCATCATCTACATCAAAATGGCCTTGCCTAACCGGCAAGTCGTATGCAAAGTGCAAATCATGATAAGCATTGGCACCTGTCGTAACAATCCAATCAACAAAACCGTTATCTATCATACTCGATATAATCATCCCAAATCCTATAGGAGTTAATGCTCCAGCAATAGTCAAGCAAATGGTCGCATTAGATTCTACCATTCTTTTCATTATGTCTGCAGCCTCTGCTAGTCTCCTTGCATTGTATCCTGTATTTCTAAATAAATCCATCAATTCTGATATATTCATATTAGCAAAGATTTCCGGAGGGTCAATTTTTTTTCCTGAAAAACTATGTCGGTTATGGCTCAATCCCTTTTATCTGGATCCAACTTATTATAATTGTAATCTAGTCAGACACCATCAAGTAAAGTTTATTACTTAAAGTAATTTATTAACGTGAAAATATTTACATCATTTTGTTGAGACAAGTAAAAAATAAGAATGCGGATAATAGATCTAGTCCAAATTATTTATCCAAAGATGTACGGGATTATTCTATAAACCAAAGTACATCGATAAACCAGATTTTGAAAGATATGGCTGATTCCGGTGGATTTGAGGGAAGACACTTGGCTATTGGCGTTGAAATACTCAAAAATATGTTAAATGAAAAGAACTGTACAAAGTTCATATCATTTGTAGGTGCCCTTATTTCTACGGGGAACCGAGGTATCATACGTGATATGATAAAGAATAAGATGTTTGATTGTATTATTACAACGTGTGGTGCACTAGATCACGATATAGCTAAATCTTTTTCCTCATATTATGAAGGTGATTTTAGATTAGACGATCAATTTCTACTAAAGAAAGATATTCATAGATTAGGAAACATCTTAATTCCAAACAATAATTATGGACCCCTTATTGAAAATAAAGTTCAATCTTTTTTGCAAAAACTGTACGATAGTTCAAAATCTTCACGGGAATTGGCACCATCTGAAATAATTAGATATATTGGAAGCCACTTAAACAAATCGTCCTTTTTATATTGGGCTTTTAAGAACGATATTCCTGTATTTGTTCCTGGGATTGTTGACGGAGCAGTAGGTAACCAGATTTGGTTATTTAATCAATCTCATAAAGATTTCAAAATTGATATCCTAAAAGATCAGACAAGGTTATCTGAGATAATTTTTGATGCAAAAAAGACAGGAGCATTCATGATGGGAGGAGGACTCTCAAAACATCATACTCTATGGTGGAATCAATATAGAGGTGGACTGGACTATGCGGTATATATTACAACCGCATCGGAATGGGATGGAAGTTTAAGCGGAGCTCCAGTTGCCGAGGCTATTTCTTGGGGAAAGGTTACTACACAAGCTAAACAAGTTACCATTCATGCAGATGTGAGCACTGTGTTACCCTTTATCTATACCGGATTGATATCAAAATAAAAAAATGTTCTTCTTAGATAAAAGTAGGAGCTGGTCTATTGAAGGATGATTTTATTGATTCGAGCTGAATTGGGATCTTCTGGCTGATCCATTGCATTAGTAGTTGAATTTGCAATTTTGTCAACAACGTCTAACCCTTCTGTTACCTTTCCAAATACTGTATATTGATTATCCAAAAATTTTGAATCATTTAATACGATAAAGAACTGCGAACCAGCACTATTAGGATCATTTGTTCGAGCCATAGATAATATTCCCCTCTCGTGAGGTATGCTGTTGAACTCTTGATTTATTGTGTAGCCTGGACCTCCAGTACCCCAAGTATCTCTGCTACTGTTGTCATTTTTTGTATTCGGGTCTCCAGCCTGAATAACAAAACCTGGTACTATTCTGTGAAA
Organism: Candidatus Nitrosocosmicus sp.; assembly: GCA_035279165.1. Taxonomy (GTDB): domain Archaea; phylum Thermoproteota; class Nitrososphaeria; order Nitrososphaerales; family Nitrososphaeraceae; genus Nitrosocosmicus. The sequence goes on from DATEIH010000246.1 coordinate 17,992, forward strand.
TACTACTCCATCGTAAAATCCTTTGCTAGCCAGATCTTGAAAGTTCTTGACGTGATTAGGTGCTACATCAGGATAAAACTCAATTTTTATTGGACCTTGAGTAGTTTCAATTGTTGCTGTTTTATTTGTAGTAGTAGTCATACTATTGTTTGATGTTGTATTGTTGATATTATTTAAAACATTAGATTCTAAAATTAAATTTGAGGTGCCGTTTGTTAGATTGCTAGCTAGGGTAGTAGCATTAGAGGAGGAGGAGGAGGAGGAGGAGGACGTGCCATTTGCATTTGTTAGATTGCTAGCTAGGCTAGTAGCATTAGAGGAGGAAGAGGACGTGCCAGTTGCATTGGTTGCTTTGAAATCATGATTCACTTTGTACACCAACACTCCAAAAAATAATCCTGGATCATTACTTTCAAAACTCTTTGAAGCATATACCAGTGATAGTGGTTCTGAAGTGTTACCTTTTGGATATTTTATATCCTTTATGTAAAAGGGTATAGCATTAGGCTGGTACATTGGTGATAATGTTCCACTACTTGGATTATAGAATCCAATCGTTTGAAACGGCATCATTTTCCCTAAAAGCGAATCCCAGTACTTTTGTTTTGGTGTATCTCCATTAGATTCAACATATTCTGATTCATTAAATCCCCCTATCCGAATAAACCAATGTTTTTTACTTTCATCTCCACCACTTCCTAATACATATAGTGGAGTTGGATTGGTAGGATCCAAAGAAGGTAATTTTTGTCCGACTACATATATCACAATATAGTCTGATTTCAAATCATTAGCAATTTTCCATCCTTCTTCTTCAGGACTTATGAACATTTTTGCTATTGTTTCTATTCTTGTTTGGTTGATAGTTGCATTATCTGCAATAGATGTTCTATTTCCTAAAGTTGTAATCCAATATCCGTAATCCCACCAAGCTGTTACCACTGAATCAACTGGTGTATTCTTGGATATCCAGTCTAGTGTTTCAATCCAATCATCAGTTGTTAATCGATAGTTAGTACCTCCATTAGCAATAGATGTAGGAACATCTGCAGAAGTTATCCAATTTGTGTTGGTATCATAAACCATAGGAATGGATAGCATTACTATCAAAATGGCTGCAAACCCTGCATACGGTAAAAATTGTTTTTTTAGTTTCATGTTCTTTTGGGATTTTGCTCCGGTTTTATTTGAAGTTGTTAGTGTTTGTTCCGCTTCTGTCCTGATCGATGTTATGGCTCTAATTGACTGATAAATTCCTATACTTGATAATATAATTATGCTTATCGATGCAAATACCAAAAGTCTTGCAAATGTTGCGCTGATATAAATTCCTGTAAGCCCTATTATCAGTGCAAAAATCATATTGGTATTATTTTTATTCTTAAATGCTAACCAACTTCCTAGACCAGCAAAAATGATCAGAATTGAAAACTGTCTAAAGTAATCTACTATCGTAGGTGTGAAATGTTCTGCAACAGACTCTACTAATTTGTTCTCTGACGAAAGGAAAGGGTTTATTGCATTAAGATATCTAAAGGAAGGTACTTTGTAAAAGCCTCCAGCCACTATGGACATTCCTATTATTACAAAAATTCCAAGAATTATTGCAGTTTTTAAAGTCGCCCTTCTCTCAGAACTTTTTAACCTTACTACGGTAGTAACTAGTAGAAATAGTGTGCTAGTCATTAACAATAAACCTGGCAATCCGAGAACAAATGACATACCTGGCCTCGGAAAAGCCCCGGCAACTAAGATAACTGAAGCCGTAAAAAGAACTGCCACAATTAAATTATTTTTGAGATCTTTGGAAAGAAATCCAAGGACTAGTATAAAGAAACCAATAGGGATTACGAAATACTGAGCTCCACCCCAGGAGGTTACTGCCAGCCCAATTAAGATTCCTCCAAAAATTGCTTTGGGGATCAAAAATTTGTATTTTTTATCCTTTAAGGCAGATAAGAACAGATAGGTGCCTCCTAATCCATAAAAAAGACCTAGTGGCTCTGACTTAAACCATCCCAGGTTTCCCCTTTGAATTATTGCAGGACTCACAGCAAAGAAAAGGGCTGAAATTAATCCTGGAATGGTATTTCCAGTTATAGCTCTTACTACCAAGAACATAAGTACGGTTGATGCAGCTCCTATGACAACCGGAAACCATATTGTGAAATCCATCAAAGACATGTTCATACCAAAAATTTTGTAGAGCGTGGCTGCAGTAAGGTGTAGTCCAGACTGCGATGTCTCAGCAATTTCTCTACCATCTGGAAACCATGACTTGTAGTCATGCCATTCGAGATATGGTCCATATCCATGATTTACTATATACTCTGTAGCTCTAAAATCAAAAAAAGGATCAAATTCATTTAAATAAAATCCATATTTGATTGGGTATGCTCTAAGGATGAATGCAATGCTAAATGCTAAACATAATACTGCTATTATAAGAAGATACTTAGTTGTCCTACGACTCTTCTCTGATTTTAATAACTCTCTTCCTGCCATTACCTACACGTTTATTATGATTTTTTTAACTTTATTTAATTTAATCATTCTTAGTGATGATGCTATTGTATCGATTATGCCTGTTTATTCAATTTCCAATATTGCTGTTTTACAAATATTCACATCTTTGCAAAAATCTTCAGCGTCTTTGACTGTTCCTACAATAGATCCATAATGCATCGGTATTGCTATTTTTTTTGGCTTGATTAACTCATTGGTGGCTTTTCCGGCTTCCTTTGCGGTCATTACATAAGTACCTGAAACAGGCACAAATAAAATATCTGGGCTTACATTTTCCATTTCGGGAATAATATCCGTGTCGCCTGTATGGTATATTTTTAAGTTATTTACATTTATGATAAATCCGATCTTTTCATCTTTTTTCGGATGAAATTTTTTATCGGTATTATATGCTTCTATACCTCTTATTTCTATATTTCCAACGGTTCTTGCTTCCTTTGGTTTTAAGGGAATTATTTCATTTTTTACGTAATTCTTTTTTAATTCTTCCACGCATTCATGAGAACAAATTATTTTGGTATTTTCGTTTATAATATTATTAATATCCTCTATACTTAAATGATCAAAATGGTTATGAGAAATCAAAATTATATCTGCATCACTCTTGCTAACATATGATGGAATTAATTTGTACGGATCAACATAAATTTTATTACCATCTACTTCAATTCTGAATCCATCATGTCCATTCCATCTTATTTCAATCCCTTCAATATTCATCATATATGTATAAAGAAAGTAATCAGGAATAATTTAAATTTGACCTAACTTTGGAATGTACAAAAATAATCCTATTGCTTCTTAATGTGAATACATCTACTCCTTTTTTAAGGGCCCTTTTGATTAAATTCTTATCTATCGTTGCCAAGGGAAGTCTTTTTTCTGCTGAAAAACTTAATAAAATGGAATCAACTGTTGAATTGGCTTGTGCTATTTCTAACTTACTGAGTTCATTATTGTCTAGATACTTGAAATCCCCTTTTTTTATCTGATCATGGATTATTTTTAAGGAAAGACTGGCAATTTTTGATCTCTTTATTCCTGCCGTTTTTTCTAACTGTGCTAGTTCATTAACCGTCTCAGGATGAATGAGCCACACAAGTTTACCAAATCTAGATTCTAGAGCGTCTAGGTTTTTGACCGGATCATAGCATAAAACCATTAAAAAACTAGTATCAGAAATAACCTCCATTTTGATTTATACAGCTATTCCTGCACCTATTAATCGCCATCGATCTGCTATTCTCCGGCTTAAAGCTACTCTGCTTTGGGGCATCAAACATATCGGTTTTTTTATTTTTATTTCGATCTTCTGATTTTTTGAATTTGTAACATTTCCTATCGTAACCGCTGTTCCTATATTCAATCTTAAATTTTCCTTGGTTTTGATGGGTTCAACCTTTACCAAATCCTGTGTTCCAACCGCGGTATCAAATAAATTAATGTCTATCGTAATTTCATCGACAACTGGGGGTAACGAATTCGGTTTTCCAACCACTGCGCCTATCAATGAATCACTTTTTATAAATGACGGGTCCAGTTTTGAACCTATTGCAACCAATCCACCTGGCTTCACTTTATCGACCAATCCTGCACCAGTAGCTAGCGATCCTACCTCAGAAAAAATAGATTCATATTTGTTCTTCTTTTCATTGTATATTCCAGGTAAAATTTCTATTTCGCTGCCTGTTTCAAATTCACCTTGAATTAAAGCCCCTCCTAATACACCTCCTTTGATGTTTTTAATGGGTGTACCTGGCTTGTTGATATCAAAAGATCTCAATATATGCATTATACCATTTTTATTGTGAATTCTTTCGGGCGTGGGAATATATTTTTCAATATATTCGATTAATACATCGATATTTGCCTTGTGCTGAGCAGATATGGGAATTATCGGGGCATTTTCAGCCACACTTCCCTTTACAAATTCTTTTATTTGGTTATAATTTTCGAGAGCATTTTCTTTTTCAGTTAGATCGACTTTGTTTTGTACGATTACAATATTTTCAATTCCTAATACTTGTAATGCTAATAGATGTTCTCTAGTTTGTGGTTGGGGTACTTTTTCGTTAGCTGCAACAACTAATATTGCGCCATCCATTAGAGCACCTCCGGAAAGCATGTTAGCCATCAAACTTTCATGACCAGGCGAATCAACGAAACTTACTACTCTTGATAATTGTGCTTCGGAATTACATATACCACATGTAGGTTGAACAGAATAGTTTGATGGAGGTTGACAATTAGGACATTTATAAAAAGCAGCATCTGCATAACCCACTTTAATAGTAATTCCTCGTCGAAGCTCTTCACTGTGACCGCTTGTCCAGACTCCTGTTATAGCTTCAATAAGTGTAGTTTTACCATGATCTACATGTCCTGAGGTACCTATGTTTATACATGGTTGATAACCATATTTTTTAATATACCACTCAGGTAAAGTATCCTTCCAGTGCAATACCTGTTGTATTTTTTCTTTCAAATATTAATTTACTTAAAGTACAAAGCCAGCCAGATAATTTTGAGATGAATGTTAGAGAAATATTTTTTTTGAATTTATTTAGTTTCCTGGGCTTCTTGTGTTGAAGATTGTTGCTCTTTTTCAGGCAATGTCGCATCAATCAGTCGACAATTTAATTGATAGATTTCCTCTGTGATCATATTTCCCCTGACCAATTTTCTTTTTCTTTCTCCGGGTGCAAGATTTCGCATTCCAACTCCCCTTGTCATGAGTACATATTTTTTTGTGGCTCCATGTAAGTCTGATCTCATAGGTGTACCTGATTTGTCGCTTCCGCCAGTTAACTTTATTTTCCCTTCCTTAAATCCTAAAATAGATGATTCTAATATGTCTCCAAGCTTAGAACCTAATAGTGGTTGAGCACTCTTATCCTTCAACTCTTGACTAGTGCTTTTACCTTTTGAATCTGAAATAAC
>DATEIH010000247.1:0-2461 GCA_035279165.1 Candidatus Nitrosocosmicus sp.
GTTTCCGTCATAAAGCCATACTTCAAAAACTTTACCTTCTGGAGGAATGTAATTTACTACTCCATCAATATCTAGTGAATGGCCATCTGATTTAATGTCTACCAACCCAAATACATCAGCTTGACGTCCAACTATTATTCCGGATTGATCAGTGGTTAGAGCGTATCCATTTGATACATAAACTACGCCAATTAACAATGCTAGGGACATAAACAGTATAGTTATTCTTAGCGAAAACATCTACCGACTATTAAATGGTTCTTGTATATAAAGATTGAAATGGTATTTCAAACTCATCAAGTTTCTCTTTTAGAAGATCAAAAGGAATACTAATTTTGTTAGTAGTAAATATCCTCCTATATTTACATTATTCAACAACAAATCATACTCAATATTATATTGAAATAATAAAAGACAATTGCAAAATTTGATAGGATCTTTTCTTGAGGATTATGTACTGAAATTAAGACATTTATACTTGTTCTTGTAAGATGAGTTATGAAATCATATAATTGTAATACAAAAAAAGCATGGATCGCTTTTGGTATTGCCATCTTAACAGTATCCATAATGCTAGGCAATAGTGATATGTTATATCAAAATAAAGCAGTAGCACAGGTTGATAATTCTACCATAATTCAAGAATTTAATGGAAAGCTTGATCAAATACAGACAAAATTTAGAGAGTTTGTCGAACAGAATAAGATCAATACAACGTCACTAACTTTACCCAATGGCAGTAGTATATCCGAAGCTTTACATAAATTAAATTCAACTAAAATACTTCAAGAAGTATCTAATGCATTTAATAATGCTTTAAGTGAAGTAGGAATTAAAAATGCAACTGAAGGGATGAAGCAAAAATATAGTGGAGATTTATCCATGCTTGTTCAAAAATTTGACGAGGTAAGAGGGAATTCAACAAATTAGTCTTCAGAATTCTTTTTTTATAAAAACTTGAGCCTGATGTTTTATTTTATTACTAAAGATACCTACCTGTTTGTTTGATTTCATTTCTGATTGTAACGAAGAAAATATAGATCTATAACAATTTACTATGTTAAAGTTAATATACAATACTGATTTTAATACTTCAATGAAAATTAATACCATCTTTTTGTTGACTGTTGTTGGAGTGTTTGCAACTTTTTCATTATTGACAATGTTGACCACTGGCACCAGCTTCAATGCAGTCGCTCAATCTAATGAAACGGCAGCTATTACAATTAATGAGACGGCAGCTAATCCATCTAATGAAACGGCAGCTAATCCATCTAATGAAACGGCAGCTAATCATTTCACTGCAAATTTGACAGCTCCAGTTATGGTTTCGGATTCAGATGCAACGGGTAATGGTACCTTTACACTAAAGGACGATGGGAATACAATGTATTATGTAGTTAGCGCCACTGGGCTAAAGAATGTTTCTCAAGTTGTTATAACACAGAGTACAGGTGGTCGTACTACAGATTTGGTTCAACCGCTTTATTATTCTCCAACGTCAGGATTATATACTAATGGTTCTGGAACGGCGGACGGTAATTTCACATCTGCTAATTTCGTGGACGGGCTTAAAGGAAAACCGATGACAGAACTGGTCAAAAAAATCATTGATGGAGATGTATATCTTGCCATAAAATCGGTTGATTATCCCCTCGCTGAAATAGCAGGAAAAATACAACCAGTACGATGAGATAAACTCCAAACTTTTTTTAATCAGTTGGAATTCTAAGGATATCAAGCCTATTACAAATAATATTCATATAAATTTCCCTAATTTTTTAGCATATGTTGATTTAATCTTGATTTTATTCTTTCATGATTAAAACTAAAAACTCGCTTTTAAGAAAGTAACAATAAGCGGTTCTAATCATACAGATAATGAATTTAAAAAATTTAATTCTTAATAACCAGATTTTAAAAAGTTTAAGACTATTTGTCTTGATTAAAAGGATTTGAAACTTTTAAGATTCATTTAAAGCTATATTAAAAGATGTTTTTTGCTTTTGGAACAATTAATGGTTAGAACCTCATCGTTTAATGGAAAATTAATACACACATAATGTAATAAAACAACCAATTCGAAATGTTATTTCAACTTTAGTTGGGCATAAGTAAGTATATGTATCAATAAATGAAATTGGACAGTATTTGTTCATTAATTTTAAAGAAAAGAAATTAAATCGAAATCAAAGGTGATTAAGCGAGTTCTCACCCACTAAATCACATCTAATTTTATCTCTGGCAGTTCTAGCCTCTTTTTGGCTTTGGTAATTCTAACCTCGCACCAGTTACTCCAGCGACAATAATTTGGATACCGACTATCAGTAGTGCTATAGATATCAATATACCTGCTATAACAGCACCCCATATTGGAGATACCATAATTAGTATGGCTATTATAATGCTGAATATACCTGCAATTATACCAAATATTCTTGATCCTGCGTGCATATTTCTG
>DATEIH010000248.1:0-5588 GCA_035279165.1 Candidatus Nitrosocosmicus sp.
TCCCAGGGGTGTGCTGTTATTTGGACCTCCTGGTACTGGTAAAACATTACTTGCCAAGGCAGTGGCTAATGAGACCAATGCAAACTTTTATTCAATAGGGGGACCAGAAATTATGAGCAAATTTTATGGAGAAAGTGAAGAACGACTACGCGAAACCTTCAAGCAGGCACAGGAGAATGCTCCTAGTATCATATTTATTGACGAAATAGACTCTATAGCTCCCAAGAGAGAAGAAGTATCTGGAGATGTTGAGAAAAGAGTGGTATCCCAGCTACTAACAGTCATGGATGGACTTGAATCGCGAGGCAAAGTTGTAGTTATAGGAGCGACAAACAGACCAGATGCAATAGATCCTGCATTAAGACGTCCCGGACGATTTGACAGAGAAATTGAAATAGGAATTCCTGATCAAAAGGGACGGCAAGAAATACTTGAGATCCACACAAGGGGAATGCCCCTCACTGGAGAAGTAAACTTGGATTCTATATCAAGAGTCACGCATGGATTCGTGGGAGCTGATCTTGAAGCTGTATGCAGAGAAGCTGCAATGAAATCTTTGAGAAGTATATTGCCAGAAATCAATTTAGAAGAATCCAAAATTCCTGTCGAAACATTAAATAAAATAAAAATAAAGCCTCAAGACTTTGAGACAGCACTAAAAGAAGTCCAACCGTCGGCGCTCAGAGAGGTATATGTGGAAAATCCAAATGTTAAATGGGAAGATATAGGAGGTCTTGGCTCGGTAAAAGAAGAACTAGGTGAGGCTATTGAATGGCCCTTGAAACACGCTGATCTTTTTAATAAGGCAGACGTTGTTCCTCCCAAGGGGATACTTCTACATGGGCCACCCGGAACTGGCAAAACTATGATCGCAAAAGCAGTAGCGACAAATTCTAATGCAAACTTTATTAGTATTAAGGGGCCCGAGTTAATATCAAAGTGGGTTGGTGAATCGGAAAAAGGCATAAGGGAAGTATTTAGGAAAGCCAGACAAGCGAGTCCTTGTGTTATATTCTTTGATGAGCTTGATTCCGTTGCATCGAGAAGATCAACCGGCGCAGGAGATTCTCACGTCGGTGATAGAATCGTTAGCCAACTTCTTACTGAAATGGATGGACTTCAAAGTCTAAAAGGAGTTGTAGTAATCGGTGCAACTAACAGACCGGATATTATAGACGAAGCCCTGTTACGTCCTGGTCGGTTTGATAGACTTCTGGAAATTCCTCTTCCCGATAACGATTCGATAAAAGAGATATTAAAGATATATATGGTAAGAAAACCAATAGACAAAACAGTCAACATTGACAAACTTGTTTCATTAGCACAAGGATTTTCCGGAGCCGACATTGCGGCTTTAGTAAATGCAGCTGCCATGACAGCAATAAAAGAACACATTACTGCGAATAGAAGTCATCAGACAAAGGATAGAAAAGAATTAGTGTACTCTGACGAGAACCAAACACAAAATCAAAAACCACCGCTAAACATTACAATGAAACATTTTGAGGCTGCATTCAAAAAGATAAAACCAAATCTTGCAATGACATCTTCTAAGACCAAATCAAGGTGAGATTCTTTGTCAAGCAGGACATTAACTGAGTTCCCTCATGAAGATAACATAGCAAAAATTATTCCCAGTAGAGTGGACTACAATTTTTTTAACTACTGCTCTACATGCGAACTAAAATATCCAAAGCAAGTCGTGCGCTGTAATGAATGCCGACAAAAAGTTAGGACCAAGCCGTGGCATCGATCAAGAATTGTGCGTTTTAAAAGAATATGAATTGTGGCGAGCACTTTGACATGTAAAGGAATATGTAACCATTACAGAGCCTCACGTTCCTCCGACAAGTTTTATTACCTAAATGGCCGTAAAAGATGCACTGAGTGTGAAATATTTTTGGACTGGACTCATTTGCACTGTCCTTGCTGTGGATACAAACTGCGCACGAAGCCTAGAAACATCAGGGCAAAAGAAAGAGGCATATGGTTTAAGTTAAGTAAAAATAAACCGAGTTAAATTGAATACCATATACAAATTCTAACTTGGGTTCTCTAAGGGATCCTTATCACATTCAGATGCAAATTTTTTTCATTCTCTGAAATCTATAATCGTAATAAACAATGAGATCTATAATTGAAAAATCATGTCAAAGCCCTTATTCCTATTGCAATCGCATAAATTTAGCAACGACAATGTTGAAATAACATTGGTGTGTGCCAAATGCGACTAGGCTTTTAAGAAAGAATTCCCAATAGATTTAGAAGGACAAATTACGGAAGTCAAATGTCCGGTAAGTAATAATTCCGGTGAAGCCGACCTTCCTTACAAACCTCTCGAAGAACGTGAACTAGTTAATGATGATCTAGCCGAGATAGAAGAAGAGAATATCGAAGATTTTGAGGAAATATATTAAATCGGGTCTGCAGTTAATTGAGGTGGCAATTTGGGGATTTCAAATCTAGCTAGGGAATAAATCTCACTTCATAAAATCGGTTTGGCATTAATATTCAGTATCAGATATTTTGACCCACTAAAGACATAACGTTAAATTATATCACACCTAAGGACGTGCCCTTGTCTAAATAACAATGTTGAATTTTCTGAGATCCTAGTTGATGGTAATGACGTATTGGGACATCATCTTTTAGTCAACTCTTAGAATGTTGTTTCATATCTTCAGGGTAAATTTCTTTTGTTTTATTTTGGATGTAAGATATTATTTCAGATAATGCGGTGCCTGGACCAAAATTTCCATACACACCGAGTTTTTCTAATAACATTTTGTCCTTATTGGGAATTATTCCGCCGCCAATTACAAGAATATTTTTCCCTCCCTTTTGATCCAATAAGGTTCTGACTTTTGGAAAAAGGGTCATATGTGCTCCGTTCAATAGACTCATTGCAACAACATCTACATCTTCCTGAATTGCCATATTTGCTACCTGCTCCGGCGTACAAAATAGTCCTGAATAAATTACCTCCATTCCGGCATCTCTTAGGGCCCTACAAATTATAAGAGCTCCTCGATCATGCCCGTCAAGGCCCAGTTTGGAAACCAATACTCTTATCGGTCCTTTCTTGCGACTGTTCAAATCCATGACCGAGTAATTCCGCTACATCCTTTATATTTTTTGGAGATTAAGTTCCTGACCGTTCTAATTTATATCCTGGAAGCACTGGCAACCAAAAAAAATCTGCTGAGTTATCTAGGATCACTATTTGGCGGACAGTACTGGGTGGACTTCATATTGCCTACGCATTTTGAACCGTTAAGATTGTACCTGTTGCTACATCATAAAAAAATTCGATACCGATTATGCGACTGAATTTAGATTCAAGATGAAGAAAAATATTTAAATCAGTTTTGCTCATAATTTTACCTCGGGGTTTGGGTATGGATAGAACTATCGAGCAGACTCTTAAGAGTCTTGAGACAATGGTCTTTAATCCTGAAGGACTTGTCCATTGGACCGAAGCAATGGAGGTAACTGCAAACAACATGCAAAACGATAAAAATTCCAAAATCAAATTTAGGTATGAGGCCAGGGAAAAATCTATTGAGTTCTTCCTAAAGGACTACAAGTCCAGGGACTATCTTGTGAAGTCTATTGAAATACACTTCCTTTGATTCCTGAATCGCTTCAAGGTTTCTTTAGTGTATTCAAATATAATCTAAAAAATATGAGATTGGATAACTAGCAAGAAACACAACTACTAATCGGAACCGTACTGCAAGAAAGTAGTCCTAAACTGACGACAAAGACAATATGCTTTGAAACAACGTGAACCATCAGGACTGTGTTCATCTTTTTTATGTCCGCAAGTAAGGCAGATATCATGTATCCGCATATTAAAGGTACGCCAACTAAATTTATAAAAGTTCAAAATCTGATGGGAGGATGAAATGGGTTACAACCGCAGAGCGCAGGTTTTCCTCCCACCAGTGGGGCGTTCATGAAGTATTTAATTATTGGTAAAAATATTATAAAAAATTTACTTCTAAACGATGGGAAGGATCCAGAGAAAGCCCGTTAACGCCAACTTTTCCTTCCCTGTAAAACGAAACTTTGGTCCTAAATCGAGGAGGTGAAATATAAATTTACTGCATATTAAACCTAAAAGAAAAAAACCTTAACTTTCTTCCAAAACTGTTGGCTTAAACTTTAGACATGGACATTTAGATTTCCGACAGCGAGATTGACCCGCTTCATGATTTTTACGCTTGTGTCCACATGCTAAGCATTCCGTTTCCGATCCCATGGATAATAACGACTAATATATTTAATAAAAGTTAGAAGGGGAACAAAAATAGCTGGGAGTAAAACTTAAGTGTCGTAATGGTTCTGTAATAAGACTTGTCGATATGGAGCATCGCTTCAGATGTTTATTTTAACGTGCTTGACACTCCTTGTTTCTACAACACTATTTGCCTTTCTAAATCCAGTGGACTGCAAAAATTTTGACTCGTTGCCAAAAATCAAAAAATCAATTTTTAAATATCGTAATGTCTAAAGAATAATATGAGTATCGAGCCTTTCGACTGGTTTAACCGATTCTTCGCTAGTAGGCCTTTTGGCCGACGAAATAGTCTGTTTGAAGGATTTGATGAAATGAGAAGGGAGATGGAAAGGGAATTTGAAGAAAATCTTAGAGAAATTGAAAACAAAGTACCTGGCGATTTGGTAAAGGAGTATGTGATAGAAGATGGCACCAAAGTTAAGGAAATTGGACCTTTGGTGTATGGTTCCACAACCACAATAGGTCCTGATGGCAAGCCCATCGTAAGGGAATTTGGAAACGTAAGGCCTAGAAGGGGAGCCGGAGTAGCCCCGAGCATTTTGACAGAACGACACCCATTATCTGACGTATCGTCTACTGAAAAGGAAGTAATGGTTACCGTAGAGCTTCCTGGCGTTTCTAAAGAACAAATTAAGATAGAGGCGAATGAGAATCAAGTCGACATCAAAACGGAAGGTCCAAAAAGAAAGTATCACGAGGTAATCGACTTACCCACTGAGGTAGATATTGAAAGTGTAAAATCCACATTTACTAATGGACTGCTGGAAATTACTTTTAACAAAAAATCAAAGGAGAAGACAAGAAGTAAATCGATAAGAATCGACTAATTACACATCATGATCAAGGTTAAACTCTCCATAGTTTTTTCTATTTTTGTTATTTGTACAGTCTTTATCTTTTCTTCAAGTCCTATGATCTCTTTCTCGAACACACAATTACAGACTAATACAACTACAATATGTCAAAATGGGAATTGCACTACAACAATTTGTGTAAACGATGAACCCTGCAAAACAACGAATTCCAACTTCACAAATATTACATCATTAGGAGATTTAACGGAAAACAAAACCATCATAACCCCAGCGCTTCCTTCTGAAATCATCTAGCAACAAAATAATAAATTTGAGCCTCGAAATAATTAACTGACCCCATTTAGCAGCAAGGTTCAAATCCCACTGGCCCTATGAATTACATCTCTTCAGATGTCATTAAATCAAGTACATTCTGAAATGCATACTGTGACTATATAATTAGAAATCTTTAAAGCTAACTAAATCTACTT
>DATEIH010000249.1:0-9332 GCA_035279165.1 Candidatus Nitrosocosmicus sp.
CAAAACTTTTGTAATTGAAATAAAATCTAAATTAAAACTAACTAACTTTTCTTATCAAATTACGTTCTATGATCACTCCGTTATAATTCCTCCTTTCATCTGATCCTGTCTGCAAAATTCATTGATCTCGTTTCTAGTAAATGAAACCTTTCATTCCAAATATCCAAACGATCCGAGTACATAAGATAGTCCAATAGCACCAAAAGCTTATTGTTGCTTTGAGTCAAAAGCATGAATAAATCTTACAATCATATTTATGACTGCATATGACGTTACCGATGCAATTATAGAAGAAATAGTTGTCGATTCTATAGGTGAATATTCTAATTCTAGTAGCTGAATCATGAGAATGAAACTTGTTACGTTATTTACAATATCAAAAACAGAACTAGCGAATAACATTTTGATCAAAATTTTCTTAAATTCTTGAAAATTTATTCTTCCAGTTAAATTATCTGTATATCTTTGTTTGTTGTTTAAGTGAAAGAGGATGGCAAAAATAGTTTTGTAAGTTAGATAACCAAATATTACTGTCAATGTGGAGTTTAGTACAATATCATCAGAATATTTAGCAGAAATTTGTGCCACGAATAAACTAACCACGAAGCCCAAAATCCCTGAAATTAATAAATTCCTATTGAATGTTAAGGTACTATAATATTTCGAATAACTATTGTTGAGGACCTTGTTAATTTTATCAAATCTCCATTTCACTTATTATCAAAAACAGGTAAAATAATATATAAGTACATGGAACATTTTGCTTCAGGAATAATTGCATACTATCTCGTGGCTAGCAGCCTATTTGAAATGTCCAATAGAGTCAAAAGTACAAATAGTTATCAGGAAATCATAAAATAACAATATGTATAATTTAAAATAAATCTCACATTTAATTATATTTAGTCATTTATATTGATTAGTAAATTCAGTTTATCTAGAATTTCTGTGGTCTTGATTGTAACATTTTCTCTAATCCTATCTATTTACACTTAAAATCAGCCTAATACAGTTGAGTCTAAACTTGAGACCATAGAGTAAAGAGAAATTTTGATAGGATTGAGGAATGATTGAATGTTACAAATTAAGGACTCATAATGAATCGTCTATTGAAAAAAAGTTTTATTTCATCTACCTTTTGATTAATGCAATTATGTATCCAATCCTTCCACAGATTGCACCAGTGGTTGTGACAATTAGCAGAACGCCAATCGGAATAATGAAATAGTTTAGCATATTTTGTGAAACTTGGTCTGATATCATACCTAAACCTCCTATATCTTCAGGGAAGATAGCAGTATCTCCTATGTAACCTGCATAAATCATAATTAGGCTCACTGATGAAATCCCTATATTAATTAATACTATATGACACCATGACATAAACCCCCAATAATTCACTAAAACTTCTTTTGAGATGGATTTCCAAATAATGAGAAATAAAGGATGAAACCCCATTACCTAATACTCCTATTAAAAAATATAGTCCGAGTCCAGCAAGGGCAGTTATTTCCATAAATCCTATTGAGGCATTGTCCAAAAGAATTGAGACTAGGTGTTTTGGATAGGGTGTAGTTATCATGAAAGTAGCAAGCAAAATAGTAAGAAAGGTTGCTGTGGCTCCCTGAATAACAGACACCATTAAGAATCTGTATGTCCATTTACCCTTATTGTCACTAGGTATTATTCTTTGACTAATTGATTTATCAATTTGTGGTGTCGATAGATTAAATGAAATATCTCCTATTTTATCTGAATTTTCCATAATTAGATAATACAGAGCAAATCAAATAATAATAATTATGTCAACTTGAATCATAATCTTAATAGTATTAAATAGTAACTAAAATTATAACACTTGAGGAACTGTAGTCAATAGTGTTACCATTTTTTACAGTTTATTAAAAAATATATGGTCAGCTATAAAGTTGAATATCTGACTGCCTTAAACATGATAAGAATCCCTCAGAAACCGATATCATCGTTACTCCCTCCTTTTTCACTCTAAGTTTTCACGAAAAATCATAAAAATCCTCAAAAGTTAAGTGATTTTTTTAATCTTTGAATTATATTCCTACTAGTCCGCATACTATAATGGACTAATTTCTACGTCCCCCAGACTGTTACTAGATATTATACCTAATCTAACTAATCTTAATCAATAATATGCATAATTGAAACAAATGGTTCATTATGCCAGAGAATGTTGTAGAATCCTACTATTAAGAGGAATTAGATCCTACGAATGCTAGTTGTTACTAACATACATAGTCATAATCATTAATTTACATCATGTAGACAAAAGTTATTGCGCGTATTGAACAGATCAATAGTGCACAATTTTATTCATTATAGAAGTTTTAACAGAATAAGATCTGTTTTAATCAAGTATATTTAAGGCTTAATAATAAGGGTTAAAAGTCCATTCCAGTTGAATACGAAAGGATAAAATGACAGTGGCTATCTGCTGCTAATTTGCCAATATATTGTAATATAGTAGTTTGATTCCAACCAATTGGACCATTATATTCATTGCCGCGGCCTTTTCTTGTAATCTTTGCAATCCTTAACATCAGAATTGGATTATTTAGAGATCATTACAAATCAAAGCAATCTTGCCTTTGACTGAGCCACTAGCCAGTAATTTATGAGCCTCTGCAGCCTGCTTCAGTGGCATTCTTGCAGCAACAATAGGCTTTATCTTTCCTTGTTTTAGTAAATCTAATAACAAACTCAAATCTTCATAGAACCAATCTGGCTTTACTCTTTTTAGCGTTTGTATGCTGTACAACATAAATTTTCTATTATTTGGAACTAGGTTTAGAGTAAACATCCTCATCCAATTTCCAAGTTCCAGAGGTGAAAAGGGTCCATAGGCAACTAATCTACCACCACCTCGAAGAATATCATATGAAGAACTTAGTGATCTTCCTCCAAGTCCGTCGAACACAGCATCTACTCCTGTTTCACCATTACCATTATATTGATGACTGGTAAGTTTGATAATCTCTTGATTCACATCGACTGATTTGTAATCTATGGGAATACCACTTAAACTAGATACAACATTATTTTTTTCATGTGATGCCGTTCCATACATTTTCAGATTTTCAAGATTTCCTAATTGTAGTAGTGCAGTTCCTACACCGCCCGCTGCACCATGAACTAATATGGTTTCGCCAGATTTTATGTGCGCACAACGATGGAGCATCTGATATGCAGTTGTATAATTTAATACTAAACTGACAACCCCTGCATGGTCAAGCCCTTCTGGAACTGGTATTATCTCAGCTGATGAGAGAATCATATATTCAGAATATCCTCCGACTATAGGTAGAGCAACCACTATCTGACCATTTTGCCATTTTGAGACATTTTCTCCTAATTTATCAATGATGCCCACGATATCCCATCCCAAAGTAAAAGGTGTTTTTCGATTTATTGATTCAGGATGAACACCTTGTCGCATAAGAATATCCGCAAACGATACTCCTGCAGCAAGCACCTTTACACGCACTTCATTAGGTTGCGGTTCGGGAAGTTCATCCTCAAGTACCGAGAGATTCTCTGGGCCTCCGAATTGTGATAGTACAATATGATTATATTTCATAATAATGCAACTTAAAACATGCAATCAAGAAAAATGAGACCTGGTTGATTAGTTAATTATGCTAAAACTTTGAATTCTTCCATGGGATGCTTATGCAGGTAGGCGTGTTTGTATCCACATGAGTAGAAATCAAAACAGACAGAGCATATGATAACCGCTTTCTTTTTGCATCCATACGAAGTACAAAATGCAAATTTGCTGTTCTTGTAACTCAAAGTTCGTGCCAAAACAAGGTTGAGATTTACAATTTCATTTTTGATAACTAATGCTAGGGTGTCATTCTTTGTATTCCTTAATAGTATTTCGCAAGCCTGAATTTCTGCCAGTATTATATCCCTTTTATCAAGATACGCACAATGATCCGATTCTATAAAACGATAAGAAATGCTTTTATGTTTAGTATTGAAACCACAGATCTTCGCTTCTATCTGGATTGGAATTTCAGATTCGATCAAATTCAAATAATTACCTCTCCCGTTTTCTTCTTCTTTTAAGACTTTTAATCAAGCATAACTGTGCCGATGATTGTTTTATTACTACCGAATCCATAAGTTACGGTAAATTTCCATTATATATAAAAAGTAGGAATCAATTGCAATAAATAGGTACAAAGTAGTACATTGTACAACACAATTATATTAGTAAAATCATGAATTAACTACTGAGAATGACTAAAATCATCACAAATGATCAAAATGCACATCAAAATAAGGTGAGCGAAAGTATTACCTTAAGATTTGACAAGGCGGTACTTAAAGAATTACGTGATGAATCGGAACAAAATATGGAAAGCGTAAATACTCTTATGAACCAGATAGTAAACTCATACATTAAATGGCACAAACCTTCCAGGATTGCGGGGTTAATTTACATCAATAGGTTTCTTTACAGAGATATTGTGGAACAACTTCCTGATGAAATTATAAGTGAGATTGCCGAAAAGTATGCCCGACGTTACTTTATGGATACTATAGCAATGTTTGATGGGGATCCGTCTGTTTCTTTTTATATACGCTATTTATTAACATGGCTTAGAATATCAGGCTTCAATTATCGAATTGATGAAAAAAATAGAGAGTATGTGATTATCAAGATTCAGCTAGATCTAGGTCTCAAGTTTAGTAAATATATTTCTGCCAAGATAAAGAGTATACTAGAAACTTTAAAGCAAACTGAAGTTAAAGTAGAATTTACAGATCACATTGTGATAGTTCAAATTTCAAGGTGAGATCTTAACAGTTAGTTACGCAAGATTTCTAATTAATAATCTGACAACTGTTCTCAAATTTGCAATTTCATAACTCATCTAACGCAGATCTTTTTGCATTCTTTTCATTGTCATTTTCTCTTTGCCTTTCTGTAGCGCAAAGGGCGAAGCCATTGGGCTTGCTTTTGCAATACATCGAAGGATTACAGTTTATTTTAACACAAGAATACATTATCTAAAAATTGATAATGCTATTCTCTGAAAGCGTATTATATTAGAGAATTTGAATATTATTCGACAGCTAAATTAATGATATATTGAGAAACTTGTAAATCTTTGATCCAGGTATTATGATATAAATGAAAATCGACTATTATTCAGTATTTGAAGCATACAAAGCTCACCGGTTGCTTGAGAAGATAGATGGTAAACCTAGATTTAGGGACCATGTTTATGGGAAATTGCAATTTAATATTACTAGAGATGAGCACGATTGTTTAAAGCTACATGGTATTGGTTTTATGATTTTAGACCCTTGATGTATTAAGACCAAATATGATACGCCTGTCATGTGTAAACTACAATCAGAAAAATCATTTATGAAAATCATAACTACTGAGAATCACTTTTCTCAAAGATATGAATTCAAATAATATTTTCAACTTCAAAGAAAACAAGTTAGTAGCTCATCTTAAGAAAAAAGAAAATTATGCCATATCATTAAAGTATAGCATTTCTGATATCAGGTACTACTCAAATATCATTAATATTTCTCCTGCTTTTACAGGTTGCTGTTTGTTGAATAATATTTCTGCTATCTTCCCGTCTCTAGGAGACTTAATTTCATTGTGCATTTTCATTGCCTCAAGAACTAAAAGAGATTGGCCCCTCTTAACATATGACCCAAGTTGCACATAAATATCAATAATGTTTCCACTCATAGGTGCACGCAATTCCCGGATGGTTTCTTGGTCCATATTTCTTTTAGATATCGTATATGCCATGCCATTTATGATTAAGAAAGTTTGTTGTTTCCCCTCATTTCCTATTTCTGATCTCTCATAAAAATCAAGATAAAATCTCTTTGAATCTATAACAATTTCATTTTCTTTTATCTTGGTTAAATCTATAGTTTTTCCATTTATAAGAATTTTATCCTCCTGCTTTTTTAGTTTATAAGTTGTTCCGTTAACCTCTAAGTTCATTTGGTCCATCTCATAGAATTTTCTAAATCATAATTTCCTTGTAACTTAAGAAATTCCTCGTATCTGCTTAAAATCCATGGTTGTCCCTGCTCATTTTCTTGATCTGTTTCATTTTCTTTAATGTACTTACCTGGTGATTCTCGTCTTTTCAATATATTTTCAAATATTATTGCTGCAATTTCTCCATTCTTTTCTGAATAAGGTTTCATTTTTTCAACAAATGAAGTGTCGTAATTTCCTTTTAGGAATCGATCATCATTTAATGCAGACAATTGAAAAGGTATAGTTGATGGAATGCCGGAAATTCTGAAATCTAAGAGAGCATTTTTCATTTTCTCGATCGCTTTTTCTCTATTATCTGCCCTGACTATTAGCTTCGCAATTAACGAGTCATAAAACGGAGGGATGCTATATCCCGTATACAATGAACTATCTATTCTAATAGATCTTGAGTCGATAGGAGGGGCAAAATTCGTTACCAAGCCAGGATATGGTGTAAAGCTAATAGGATGTTCAGCGTTTATTCTACATTCAATGGCATGTCCACTAGCTTTTAAATCATTTTGTTCAAGTGTCATCCCATTCCTGCATGATATGTTAAGTTGTTGTTCTACTATATCAATCCCAGTAACTGCTTCTGTTATAGGATGTTCTACTTGAATCCTTGAATTTATCTCCATAAAATAAAACGAGCCATCCTTTAATAGAAATTCAACCGTTCCAGCGTTATCATATCGAATTTTTTCCATAATTTTTATCGCGGTTTTTACCAATCTCTCCCTAGCAACATCATCTAATGCCGGCGAAGGTGTTTCTTCGATTAATTTTTGATGTCTTCTCTGAATAGTACATTCCCTTTCTCCTAGATGGATTACTTTAGAACGATCACCTAATATCTGTACTTCTATATGTCTTGGATTTTGAACATATTTTTCAAGATATACTCTACCTGAACCAAAGCTTAATAACGCTTCTCTTATAGAGAACTTTAATAACTTTGTCAATTCTTGAGGAGTATTTATTACTTGAAGTCCTCTTCCACCTCCTCCTCTTGCAGCTTTTATAATTACCGGATATCCTAATTCTTCTGCATATTCCAATGCCTCATTTATATCAGATACTTCTTTACCTTTTATAGTATTAGCAACGTTTGATAATATCTCTTTAGCTAACACTTTATCTCCCGAAATTTTTAATACATCAGGAGAAGGGCCGATAAAGCCCAATCCTTCTTTGTTACACAAATTAGCAAATTCTGATTTTTCAGCAAGAAAACCATATCCTGGATGTATGAATGTACAATCCATTTTTCTAGCCGCATCAATTATCTTCATCATATTCAAATAACTCTCATCGGGTAAATTTCCCCCGATATTTTCTACACTGTCACAGTGTTTTATATGCAAACTATCCTTGTCAGCATCAGAATAGATTCCACATGGAGAATAGCCTAATTTACGACATGTCTTAGCCACTCTTATTACAATTTCTCCTCTATTAGCTATAAGGATTCTCTCCATTTTGAATTGAAGTCACAAAGTAAAATTAAAATTATTCTATATTAAAGAATTTTAGAATTTACTTGTAGATTACATAATTGCCTGCCTTCCTACTTACAAATCTATTTTGAAGCGATAAATTGAATAAGCGTACTACATTATGGTTTTATATAGGCATGTTTCCATGCTTTCTTTTTGGTAAATCTTCTCTTTTCCTATTTATGGCCTTTAGAGCAGAAATGAGTTTCTGTCGAGTCTCTCGAGGCATTATTACATTGTCAATATAACCTTTAGAAGCTGCAATATATGGATTTGAAAATTTTTTTTCATAATCTGATATTAGCTCAGATCTTCTTTGGTCTCTATTTTCAGGATTAGATAATTCTTTTCGAAATATAATATTACATGCACTTTCGGCACCCATAACAGCAATCTCAGCTTTTGGCCAAGCGAAATTATAATCTCCACCTATATGTTTACTATTCATTACATCATATGCTCCACCATAAGCCTTTCTTGTAATTACCGAAAGTCTAGGAACAGTAGATTCAGAGAATGCAAATAACAGCTTTGCACCATGTCTTATTATTCCTCTCCATTCCTGATCCGTACCTGGAAGAAAACCAGGAACATCAACAAAAGTTACTATGGGAATGTTAAAGCAGTCACAAAATCTTACAAATCTTGCTGCCTTGTTGCAAGAATCTATATCCAAAACTCCGGCCAAAATTTCTGGGTTATTGGCAACTATACCGATAGAGTTACCATCCAACCTGGCAAACCCAATTATGATATTTCTAGCCCAGAATTTTTGGACTTCGAAAAAGTCACCTTTGTCAACTACTTTTTTAATTACACTTTCCATACTATATGACGTATGTGAGTCGGAAGGAAGAATTGAATCAAGGCTTTCGTCTAGAAGATCGGAACTATCAATCGATTTGACCTTTGGTGATGATTCAAGATTGTTGGATGGAATAAATGAAAGTAATTTTTTCAATATTTCAAAGCAATCATATTCATCATCTGCAACAAAATGAGCCACACCGCTTTTTTCATTATGTATGTAAGCGCCACCTAGATCTGTAGATGTAACATTTTCATTGGAGACCTGTCTTACAACATCTGGACCTGTGACAAACATATATGCTGATTTGGTCATTATTATAAAATCAGTCAAAGCAGGAGAATAAACCGCACCTCCTGCACATGGGCCCATTATCAAAGATATTTGAGGAATTATACCAGAGACTCTAACATTTCTGTGGAATATATCCGCGTAACCACCCAAGCTTTCTACTCCCTCTTGAATCCTTGCACCCCCAGAATCGTTTATGCCTATTATTGGAACCCCTTGTTTTAATGCAAGATCCATTATCTTACATATCTTTGATGCAAAACTAAGACCAAGTGAACCACCAAAGACTGTAAAGTCATGACAAAAAGAATAAACTAGACGAGAATCAATTCGTCCATACCCAGTTACAACACCGTCGCCTAGAATTTTTTTATTTTCCATTCCAAAATCTTGACAATTGTGAACTACAAAAGGATCTATTTCTTCAAAACTACCAGTATCAAATAATGCACTGATTCTTTCAGACGCTGTCAATTTACCCGATTTTCTTTGTTCTTCTAGTTTCTCTTTTCCACCCCCTAGAAGATGAGTCATCCTCTTAGATTCTAAATCAGAAAAATTCATGATCCAAATTATGCAATTTAATAAAAAGACTTTTCGTTATCGTTTTATGGCTATTCTGACTGTTATTGCACAATGAGATGAAATATAATAATTTAACAGTTAACCAAAA
>DATEIH010000250.1:0-3544 GCA_035279165.1 Candidatus Nitrosocosmicus sp.
ACAATGTAAATTACAGACATTAATAATGTCTGCAGAACCATAAATAAATGGTTTCGATTTAAAAAACTTTATAGACATATATTTACTCAGGATACTAAAAATTGTAGGAGCGTCTTTTATTATATCGGTTATTCCCATACCATATACAAGATCTACCAATAGTAATCATAGATGATATAGATTCCAAAGTATATTAAGAATACTTGAATTTAGATATATTCTTCATGAAATCTGCACTATTTTGTGAAGGGTTACAATATTTCAATTTATGTGGACGATTGCAAGGGATCAAATATGAAATCTGTATTGAACCAATTAATAGAAACAAAGTATACAGTAAACCTATGAAAGGTACTCGAGATTATTGTGCAATGATGATGTTCTTGGCTTATATGCGTGAGGCAATACTCAAAAAGGCTATCAAAGAAAGATAAACTGACCTTGAAAATGTCTGCTTAAAATGGTACACTATTGACTATCAATACTTAAGAGCGAATAATCCTGGCATTATAAGGGGATATTAATTATTATTTTCAGTTCTTATTAATATAATATATGTTTAGTTAGATTTAGCAGGTGTTTATGTGCTCCTACGAGATCTTAATGGATTTGGGAGAATTGTTTTGGACTTTGCTAGATGTGAATTTAATAAGTTTTAGAAAGTGCTACAAACATATTGAAAACTATCTTACCAGTTGCTTTATTCATATTATATACAAATGAATTAAGGGTCAAAGTTTTATTCCAGGTAAAAAACAAACTTATATTCAGTAGAAATTATAAAAAAAGTACAACATGAAGAAAATAACTCATAACATAGAGCGTCAATAACAAAATGCCGAATAAACAAGTTAAACGTGATAAACAAGAAAAGCCATCAGCTAAAATAGAAATATTAAAAAAAGCAAAGAAAAAGGTATCTGATATATCACAATGTGATAATCTATCTATTGCTGAAATAGATGCCCTTCACTATCATTATAGTAAAATTTCTCCATTATTTAAGAATGCGCCTCACCCTACATTTTTGGTTTTAAGAATCTTGGAACGTTACATCCAAATAGATAATATTGTTATTGGAGATGTAATAAATGAAATCAAACAAAGAGGACTCGATGTGTCTCATACTGATTCGCAAGTAGATGCATTAGTGAATGAGCTAGCATTGAATAATAAAAAATATAAAACAAAATCCAGTGATTAAAACCTAAAAACACCTAATTAAAATAGTCTTATTAAATTTATTTTAGTTATCTAATGTCTTTTCTTTATACTCTCTAAAAAAATATGCTTTTATCCTTATTGAAGTGGAAAATATCTATTTAGTTGATTTATGATAAATAATAATTAATCTTTGGATAAAAATAAAATCAGTCTTGTACACTGCTTACTTATTGAGTGCTTTCTTGTAACATATTAATAAAATAGTTTTTTGGATGATATCAGCCCATTTTAGTATCTATTTCATATGCGGAATCAAGAGTATTTTTATTCAAAAAATCATGTACTTTTCTCATCATATGTCTGAATACTATATAAATATCTCTTCTTTTCTGTTCGCATTAAATAGATGATTCCAATTACTAATACTATTTCTAATGACTTGGCCATAATTCCTGCAAGATCAACATCTTCTGGAGTTGAATTTGGTGAAAGGGGAGGAGGGAAAGTGACCGAGTACAAGTATAAGAATATTAGAACCAAAGATCCTACCAATCCAATCCAGTTTAAGATTAAAGATTTTTTGTAATATTCTTTTGAAACATACTTTTTGTCGGTTTTTTTGACCATTAGTTTATCATCAGAGAAAATTAACAGGATATATGAAATCCCATAGAAAAGTTGTCCACCTGCCGCGGAGATGAGGAATATACTATATTCATATCTTAAAGTTGCGTGACCGGAATATACTGCAAGATGAACTATGGCCGCACCAAGTGCTAAAAACAAGACTGAATATTTAATAAATTCATCGTTTGATATCGGATTTGTTTTGCTTTTTCTTCTGCTTAGAAACATCCAGCTTAAAACTATTCCGACAATCAAGATAATGAGTATAGCTGAACCATAAATTACTGAAGTAAAAATGAAACCAAAAGATTCAGTTATGGATACATTGAATACGGCCCTTTCACAGTTGCAATTTGAATTATCGCCTAGTATCGTACGTGCAGGAGGAATTGTGTTGATGATATCATCACTAGAATTTTTGGAATTATCATTTAGTAAGCTCAGGACAATTTGATAATTTCCTACCTTTGGGAATATGTAGGGAATTTGGAAATCGCCTGATGCTAGCTTTGTCCAAGGATAAGCAGACAACCTTTCATTGGTAAGTGTTGAATAAATTTCAACCATCCCTACTAAATTGTTAGTGTCTTTTCCTTGCTTATCTTGAATGCTAAATTGGATCTGTGATGATTCATTTGGTTTAGTATATTCTGGCTCTATTTGTTGAAGAACCGTATACTTATCCCCAATTCCTGTATCTCCATTATTATAGTGAGCAGAGTGGCTGAAATGCGCCTCGGCTGAACTAAATGAGTATGAAGTAAGAAAACATATAGAAAACAAAGACATTGAAATCAAGAATTTGGTATTTTGCTTAAAAGAATAAATATCATTTATTCTATAATGTTTCAATCTTACATAATTATATGAAATCGTGCTATAAATACCGTTATCTTATTTATGATCTTCGAACTAAGGTCTATGGACTTCAAATTTATTCATATGAATTTTCTTTCACATTCCAGTAAAGTAAAAGAGAATTATGACCCAAATCTTTTTCTTTTCTTACAATTAAATTTGAGAGAAACTATAGAGCATAAGGATAGTGATGCTTAACAAATGATTCTATCATTTTGGATAAAAATCGATATCATATTAATTTATTCAAACTGCAAGATATTATGAATAAATATTTAGTTTCTTCTATAATCGTATTCGGAGTTTTCATAGTCTTTACACTTGTAATTTATAATAATGTTATTGAATTAGATGATAACTCATCTGAGGGCAATTTCATTTATAAATTTGATACTAGTGTTTTGGATGCTCGAAGCGAGTTCTCTTCGACTATGACAACCGAGTTCATGAATATTTTTTCCGATTTTGGTCGAGAATATTTTTGGATCATTGTTCCTATCCTGTTGTTTGTATTTGGAGGAATTGATGGTAGAATTGTTGCCATAATTATCTTGATTTCATTTATTCTTGTTATTCCTTTGACTACATTAGTGAAAGATATGGTTGACAGGGACCGACCGGTTATTTCTTACGAAACTTCTGTCAATAAATTGCCAGTAGATGAATCCTATCCTTCTGGTCACGCCAGTATGGTATCAGCTGGTGCAGTAGCAGCTTTATTATTATTTAGAAAATGTCCTAGTCAGAAATTGATATCTATACTTCTTCTAATTGAAGCAGGATTAGTTTGTTTATCCCGGTTATACCTTGGAGTTCATTATCCTACTGATATAATAGGCGGGATTCTTTTGGGAAGCGGAGTTGCGCTTTTAGTGACTAGTGCTCATAAGCTGAT
>DATEIH010000251.1:0-2503 GCA_035279165.1 Candidatus Nitrosocosmicus sp.
CAAATCATTATGGCAAGTGCTCTTACGGGTGAGCCAGAACAATTCTTTAATTCTAATGGTGATGCCACCAAAGTAAATTTTTTATTCAGTAGCCTATCTAAATTGATTAGATTTTCAATTATTGGAATGTCATTAGCACCAAAAATTCTATGCGCATTAAAGTCATGATCGATAGCGGGATCAATACTGGGACCATCAATTCCTACTAGATTTATCTCAGCTTCTGCCAGAAATTTTGCCGCTGCTTCTGATAGGCCGGGGTTTTTATTGAAATACTTATCCAAAGCTCTATTCAATACCCAATTCGTGTTGATTAAGATGGTATCATTTTTTATGATGTTGTGATCTCTTATATCATTTACTTCGATTTTTTCGTTATCTTCTTTTTCAATTTTTAATACTTTAATATTTTCGTTAATTACCAGCCTGTTAAGAGGAATTTTTTCTACCGTAATGCCATCCTTTTGAAAGTGATATGGGGCATCTACATGAGTGCCGACATGTGTACTAGAAAACAATACTTCTGAAGCATATTTGTGATTGTCGAAATTAGACCATTGTAAAATGTTTACTTTTGGTGAATCTGGAAAAACTTGAATAGATTCATCAATTTCCAGTGTTAGATCGATTATATCCAATAGTTCTCACAAGAGGTTTTCAATGGTCCTATTTAGCATTATTCATAATTTCTAAAATAAATCTGGATTTTTTCTCAATAATTAGATGAAGTACACACACTTGAGCACATTAAATCTCTTATTTTGGTGAATATCTTTAAAAACAATACTACGTAACCTTTTAATTAATTCGCGTTTTATTTTTTCTGTTGATAAGACTTGTGTATAACATTAAACTATTGTTTTATTCTTTAGCAATTATTTTAATACTATTGTCTTCAAATTATTCTTCCGTTTATTTTTCTTATGGAGCTTATTCTAAAGCTCAACCCTCCCCAGATGGACCTACAATCAATGATGATAGTCTAACGGTTGAAAAAGTTACTTCCGATTTGACATTTCCAACTAGCATGACTTTTGTGGGAAATAATGATATATTGGTTACTGAAAAAAATACAGGGAGAGTTATGAGAGTACTGGATGGTCAGGTACAAGATAACCCCCTAGTTGATCTATCTGTGGCCTCAAAAATCGAACGTGGATTATTAGGAATTGCGGCTTCAAAACACTTGGACGGAAAAATTTTTGTTTTCTTGTCCTACACTGAATCTGGAAATAATGAAGATGGTAGTGATGTTTCCAATAATGTAGATCCATTAGGAAATAGACTTTATCGTTATCAGTATGTGGACGGTAAATTAATAGATCCAGTCCTCCTTTTAGATCTGACTGCAATTCCAAATAATCTTAATCGAACGGATCACAATGGAGGTAAAGTAACAATTGGGCCGGACAATAACGTCTATATGATAATGGGGGAAGTTGGAGGCCATAGAACTCAGGCACAAAATATAGGAAATGGTCCAGCACCTAATGGCTTAGGCGGCGTTCTCAGAATCACTCAAGACGGTGGATTAGTTGATGATGAGCCAATCTTTGGTGCTGACTTGCCTTTAGGTGTGTACTATGCAATGGGTATTAGGAATAGCTTCGGTATCGATTTTGATCCTATGACTGGTAATTTATGGGATACAGAGAATGGTCCTACAGCAGGCGATGAAATTAATCTGGTTTTTCCTGGCTTTAATAGTGGCTGGTCCTTAATTCAGGGATTCTCTAACGATGATTTGTTGGGTAACGGGGCAACCCCAAATGATCTCGTGAGTTTTGGAAACGGAAAATATGCAGAACCAAAATTTGCTTGGCATATTCCTATAGGTCCGACTGCACTAAAATTTTTGAATTCCGATAAGTTGGGTGAAGAATATGAAAATGATATGTTTGTGGGTGACATTAATAATGGTAATTTATATAGATTTACTTTAAATGAGGCACGTGATGATATTGTCATAAATAACACGAATGTAGGAGGAACAGCCACATTAGCTGATAAAAAAGTGGATAATCCTGTTGAAAGTATCCCTATTACATTTGGGCAAGGCTTCGGTGGAATTACTGATATTCAGGTAGGACCTGATGGTTATATGTATGTCCTAAGCTATACAGGGGATGTGTACAAGATATTGCCCACCTCACAGAGTACCATACCAAAAGCTCAATCTACATTATCGCAATCTAGTGTTGTACCCGAAGGTTCTACCCTGATAACAATTAATGGTATAAGCGGTGATAACTCATACGCACCAAATCCAATTACTATAAACTTTGGTGAAACAATTACGTGGTATAATGCAGATACCATATCACATACTGCTACTTCAGGATCAGACAGCGATCCTGATGAGGGTCAATTGTTTGATTCAGACGCTATACTTTCAAAACAAGCGTTCACCTTAAAATTTGACAATAAGGGTACTTTTGATTATTACTGTGTTTACCACCCATCGATGGTTGGTGAGATTGTAGTAAAATAGTGAGAGCCCTAC
>DATEIH010000252.1:0-17855 GCA_035279165.1 Candidatus Nitrosocosmicus sp.
GATAATTTTTCAAAGGAACTATTTTCACATTAAAAGACACACCCGATTCAATGCAACATTATTAAATATCATGTGTACTGTTTGCTTCAATCATAATAATCTACTCATGCTCAAGCATCAATAAATAGAATCCAGTAATGTTTTTCACACCATATCCTCGATCTGACTACAAGTAATTAAAAATTTTAGATCTCTTTATTATTGGGGTGATTTAAAGGGCAGGAATTTTGGACTATGGATAGCAAACATCCCCCAAAAGATTGTAGTATATTGATTCTTACCAAATTTTATATTTATAGAAGTTATGAGTCATTGGTCAATATTGATTTATAATGCGATGTTTAATGCAAAATTTATTCTCATAGATTACACCCATTATTTTTTAGATTTATAAGGCGCACAACTAGAATTTGTGTGTTTATTATTTGAGTAACGTCTTTACTCAAATGGGTATAGCGGAGGATAAATTGATTATGATTATTTCTCTATTAGGATTTGAAAATTATTTCAAGAAAGTAAGAATACCCATTAGAAATGATGGCAATAATTCTTGTAATAGTAAAACCGATGATGACAGAATAATAATTCATATGAAAGAAACAAAGTACGGCCTAAAATTAGTAGGTAAATAGTCCACCCATTTAATCATTATTACCAATTTTTTTCATTTGGATTCTTAATTAATAAGCTAATAGATGTAAAGAAAATTAAGATAATTACAAGCAGTAATAATGACAAGCAATGGCATACAGATGACCAGACCAATCAGGACATCACAACAAGATAGGAAAATCACAGATAATAGATAAATAGTCCACCAATTAAGGTACTTGGGAAAGGCATCAACGTAAAATAAATTGGCAAACGAATCAAGTTATAAAAAAACATTAAAGTATCTAATAATTTTTATGGTTTTGAGCATTATAGTTATAGATTTAACTATAGTATTGATTCCCGACGAACATTTTCAGCATGCTTTTGCAATAATTAGTCTAAATATAGCTGGTGCTACTGCCACGGGTTTGGGTATAATCGCAGTTGTAAGACACGGAATTTCTGGCAGTCATGGAAAATCTTACTTGTTTTTAACAATTGGTATCGCATTGTGGTTTGCAGCAGACATGGGAATAATGTACTCTTATTTTGTCTTACATGTGGATGAATTTAAGCGAATAACTCTGTTAGATATGCTATGGTTGGGCGGGTATCTGTTTCTTATCTTTCATTTGATTTCCATTATTAGAACTATAAGGATTAGAAACTTATCCATAACCCTGACAATTATTTCTGCAGTTATTGTAGGATTTTTCATAGTCAATTTTGTTAGCTTTCTCCCTTTACCAGAATCGTTCTTAAATAATTGGGAAATTGATATTGCTGAAAAAGGTTATAGTTTACCGGATCTTGTAGTTACCATACTATACCCAATTTTAGATTTATGTTTAATTATCCCCTCGATAACAATACTATTGAATATATATAGAGAATATCAACATTTCGTACCTTGGGTACTTGCATCGTTATCGTTGCTTGTAAACGCGATAGCAGATAATGGCTATACAAATGACTACATCAACGGTTCAGCCTCTGCTTTACCATGGGATTTATTTTACATTGCTGATTTCATAATTATGTCTGGCGCTCTATTTTGGTATAACAGATATCATATTACCGACCATATTTCAAAAAAGAATAAAAGAAATGAATTTACCAATTAGGCTGGTTAGCCTTTTTCCTCCTCAGATTCATTATCTTCATCTTCATCCTCAAAATCTATATCTTCCTCCTCTTCCTCCTCTTCCTCTATATCGCTCTCATCGTCTTGTAGTTCATGAGTCTCATCTTTGATTTCATCCCTTTCGGCATCTTGATTACTCATACAGTCGAAACCTACTATGCACAAATGGTATAAAAATTTTCAATAGTATACAGACGTCATATATAAATAGATTATTGTAACGTTATCTACACAATGATTCAGGTATACTTATGGCGCAAGTATTATTTGAAATCGAATATTCGGTTTCTTTAAATTTCCCTCCATTTCCTATGTTTATGTCTACACCAAAGCTCCTTGTAAAATGATTTGAATTCAACGAAGTATTTGTACTTTTGGTATCAATGAATATTCCATTCAAGCTGCTAGATATCAGATTATCATTTATTATATTATTATGTGAACCAAATAAAGAAATAGAAGAAATATCATTAGAATCAAATACATTATTTGAAATCACAGAATCACCAATTGCGTAGAATTTGATCCCTGCTGTATTAGTATAGAATCGGTTATTGTCTATTAGAATTTCAGAAGAATTAGCAGAATAAATGGAAATTCCATTTCCTGTAAAGTTTACTCTAGATATATCAACATTTTTGGAGTTATTTAAGTAGACTCCAATTTGAAAATGACCAACTGTTCCAGTCCCTATCAAAGAGACATTTTCTTTATTTGATATCAATATACCAATGTATGGGTTCAAGTAACCTGAACCCAAAATAGAAAAGTTATTTAAATTAATGACAGTATTATCGGTATTTATTGCGATACCATTCTTAAAATCGCAATCTAACGACTGATTTAGTGAATAAAACTTGCCTATATGGGATACACACTGAAATAGATTCGCATCTGGACCCGTATTTTGACCGCTAGCAAGTCCAGGTTCAATCTCAACATCAACTTCAACATACCACAGAACAAAAAATAGTGCAAAAATAAACACAAAAGTGTGAAGAATACAAATCCCTAGCATAGACACACAATTAATTGAAAGGGCTGTTTTATTTATTTAGCGTTTAGCATCACATGACTCACAACTTACAGGTAAAGGGTGTGACGCTAGTTATACTTAATATTCAATAATAATAGATTACAGTAGCAAACTAAGACTGGAATATTTACTATTGAAAGAAGACATTCATATGATGTAAGGGCCATTGACTTTAAGCCACCGTATTTTGATTTTGTAGTCGCTCATATAGTCTGATACTATTTTCCAGAATTGTTTAGAATGATTTCTTTCAATAAGATGACTTAGTTCATGTAATATAACATACTCAATCACATCTAGAGGAGCCTTTAAAAGATGAATATTAACATTTATGATATTATGGTATGTTGCACTGCCCCACCTGCTTTTCAATTTTTTTAGCAATATTTTCTTAGGTGACACATTTAGAAGTTTAGAATACTTTACTATTATTGGACTAATAATCGGATGAGCGATGTCAGCTAACCATTGTTCATAGATGCGCTTTACATTCTTTCTATTTGAATAAATAACAAATCCATTATTAGTAAAACATAACAGATTCGAACTGTGACCAATAATCCTCAATCTATAGTTCTTTCCTAGGAACGGTAAAGTAGAATCATCTTGATAAATAGGTACTTTAATTGATGCCTCTGGATTATCCTGTTCTTTGATTTTTTTAAATATCCACTTTGCCTTTTTACTTACGAGTAACTCGATTTCTTTCAAGGATGATGTTGTTGAAGTTCGTACTGACACATTACCATACTCAATCAAAATTTCGTTAGTTTTTCTTCTTCTTTGAGTTCGAATTATTTGAAATTCTAAAACATTGTTTTCATAAATGATTTGATGTTTAATGTTGAAAGAAGAATGTGCACTCATAAATATTGGCTAATAATAATTGGAATCCCGTTTTTATAAATTTAAAGGTGTATAGAAAGTGTTGATATCAGTCCGGTGGCATATTTAGCAAAAAATATGTAATTATGTATTGTTTATCTATTGATTTTTCCTGCAAATTGTAGCAACCAAAACTCGATGAATAAATCATAATAATATTAAACAAAGTCCATTATAGATTTTTGAGGACTTTTTGCATTTCTATCTATTTTTGACAGGTTTGAGACTCTAATACCAAGTTTTCTTATATACTTGGAATTTACTTCAAATACAGCTGCAGATTGTATGGTTCCTTCGGGAACTTCCTTGTTGTTCTTGTCGTTGTCGTTGTCGTTGTCATCATCATCATCATCATCATCATCATCATCATCATCATCAACAAAACTGAATCGGTCCAATAATGTCCCCATAACGGATATTATACTTTCTTTATTTTTTTGATATGATGAAAAGGTAATTTCTCTAGTTTCAATTGAAAAATCCATCCTAACTAACTTGATTCCAACAGTTTTAAACTCATATCCTTTTCTTTTGATACGTATATGAATATCATCAGCCATATCATTAACAAGAATATTCAAAATATCTTTTTTACTAATTAGTGGTTTTAACAAAGTCTCCTCCGTACTTAAGGACAGGTTGTCTTCTCGAGGCATGACAGGTTCATTTTCTTTGCCATTTGCTATCTGCCACATCCACAATGCTTGTTTTTTTCCAAATTCATCAGACAGTTTTTGGATATTCGAATTGGATAATTGTCCTATAGTCTCAATTCCCATGTCTTTAAGTATTCGTGCAGTTTTTATTCCGATTCCAGATATTCTATCTACTGTCAGCGTGGACAAAAAAGTTACAATATCTTGAGGATAAACGATAGTAAGACCATCTGGTTTCTGAAAATCAGATGCAATTTTGGCAATGGACTTGTTAGGTGCAATCCCAATTGAACAAATTAACCCATTACACTGTAACCTGATAGAATCCTTAATGTTTAACGCAAATTCCCTGATTGAAATATCTTCTTGGATGTAGTATTTTCCTGCCGAATCATCATTTGTATTTTTCAATTTTTTCTCATCGATAGGACCATCTCTCAAAAAATTCTGTTTTTGATACTGCAAAATTTTTTGACTGCAATCAATGTATGCCTCATCGATACTGGTTTGTTCTAATGAATCAGCATATTCTTCCAGTAGTCTCATTACCTGTTGAGAGACCGAATTGTAATAGTCCTTATCTACAGGTTTTAGTATAAGGTCAGGACACAACTCCTTGGCTTTTGATAAGGACATTGCAGATCTGATGCCAAATTTTCGAGCCTCGTATGAACAAGAAGCAACGGCTCCTCGGGTTATCAAGGTGCCTTTTCTTTCAGGGGTCATTATTACTGCATGGGCTTTTCCTTTAAGAGAAGAATCTCTCAATTCTTCGCAGGCGGGGAAAAAAGCATTCATGTCAATGTGCATAATAATTTTTCCTGGCCAGATTCGAGTGGTAGGAGATGGTTTTTGTGAATCTTCTGACGAATTAACACTTTTATGTTTAGGAAATATCAAATTCTGAATAAGATGAACCATAGACGGGTTACGAAGTACAATAATCGAATAATCAATAACATTGTTGGTATATTTTGGATTACCCGTTTCCTTTTCCTTTTGTTTTATCAAATTGATCCATCTTAATGCTCGATCATTATTGATAGAAGCGTTATCAAGATTAAGAAAAATGAAATTAGAAGTAACGGCGGGATAGTAATATCGATATCCCGTATGCGTCCAAACAAAAGATGAATTATGTCTTCTTAAAATATTGTACGTTAATTCTTGGTACCATGTATTATTGATCCCAAAATCAACAGCTAAAGAAAGACCGTGATAGGTAGCATTACTCAGTATTTCCTCTAACCATTTACGTCCAGTATTTTGTAATGATACTTGAGGAGGCGGTGATAATAAGATTACAAGAATTTTTTCTTTTAAGACTTGTAAATCATCTAAAAACTTTCCAAGTGATTTAAATTGCCCCGAAGTTACAGTTTGGTTGACGAGATTTTGAGGAATTTTTATGGTGAATCGAAAATCATCGGAAGTTTCATCTCCCCATTTTTTTAGAGCATTATAGCCTGGAGGATACAAGGTCTTGCTGAGATCGAGATATACAGAATTGAAAAGTTTAGAATAATATGAAAGATAATTCGTGGAATCCAATCCAGCAGGATAAAAATTCTTGACCCATTCTGGGCTCCTCCATCCGCAACAACCTATATAGTATTTCAATTTACCTTTCTCTATTTCTTTTCTGGTCTACCAAGATTAATTTTACTTTCTTTAACCACGAATTCTAGGGTTGTAATCCTAAGATTAATCATGAAAGAAGAATAAATAAAGATGTAGTTAAAGATAGGAATCAAAATATATGATAGCAGTCCTTAGATTGGTGAATTCATAGGAGAAAAGCAGATCAGGAGATAAGAATCAAACAAAAGACAAAGGAACGAAAAAATTGTCAAAGTTATTTTGAAACGAGCCCTGACTCTTGACAATTATAAAAAAATGTGACTTTTTATAATAGTTAAAAGCGGTTTCTAATCTAGATAGTTAAATGCGAGATCATCGCAGTATTTTCCTTAGCTGTGCATACATTCGGTTTAAGATATTATTATAATAGAATTATTTAGTATTATTATTATACATAAATAAGTTATATACAAATCTTTAAAAATAGTAATATTATATATTATTGTTTAAAAATATACGGGTAAAAGTTTGCAGATAAAGCATCGTTTAAAAACATCTGTAATGATATCAGCAATTTTGCTACTTGCCGTAACCTCATTTTCCGTCTTGGGATCAATGGAATATAATGCGTATGGAAAAAAGGATTTTGATCAACCTCAAGATAATAAACAAAACTCCAATTGCGAGGCAGGAGAGGATAATAACAATTCATGCAATAACTTTGACCTTAAAGAAATGATTAGCGATAGACTTAAAATGTTAAGACAAACTTGAACATGTATTTACTCATTTGATTTTGCTTTTAATATAGAATTTCTGAATCCTATTTTTGATAATTTTGAGATCTTCAAAGATATTCATCGCCATGAATTTGAATATCGATGATGTTTTTAAATGGATCTTCGCATAATACTACCTTGAAAATTTTCAATTTAATTCACGCCTATATTTAGGCTCTCTGTTTTCCAGCATAGTCAACAATCCTTTCTGTGGTTTCCATGATATTGGGATGTTATGCAAGTATGAAAGAATCTGGTCGTCCAATAATCAAAATTGTCCTCCTTTTTTTTCTTCTGTAGGTTAAATGAATTCGAAAACTTTGAACCCAATCTGATCAGGATTGGTTAGGATTGATGGCATGATATTCAAAAAGCGTTTATTACTATGTGAAAAAAATTTGGATCTAAATTATTGGTAACATTGATAATATTAGTCTATGTCAGTTTACCTAATTGGAGCCAATTTTTTCCTCATTAATTAATTCCGTTGATATAGTTATTTTACCATCTACTTTCCACTTTGCACCCCCAAGTTGTCGACCATCAGGACCGTAAGCTTTTGGGATTTCGATTTCCAAATTATCAAAAGAGTAGGTAACTTGCAAATCCTTGCCGGTTAATTTGTCTATGATTCTTGAAATTAATTCGGACCATTCTGAAATGTGTTCATTAGATGAGTTCTTTGATCGGTCAGAATTATTATTTGCATTTGTGTTTCCACTATTATTAGAAAGTTCGCTCATATCTATTCATATTTATTAAGCTTTAAATAGATATCACCGCAACGCGATAATCATAATTGAGTGAGTCTCTTTTCGGGTCGTTTTAAAATTTGGGGGAGTAGTTTTTTTCAATTTTTTTTCAAAAATTATCTATAAATTTGAAGTTCAAATCAACAATCACAATCAAGTGATCATAACAAGATAAAGAATTGATGGGGACTTTAATATGGGCTAAATCAACTTCCCATACTAGACGCATTTATCATTTGTTCACGTGACAATCTTACTGGTAGTACTCTACCAGGTTTCGATTGATATGATGGAATTCCGACTCCGATAGCAATCAATGTTTCTTTTTGTTTAGCATGAGGAGAGAAGAATTCAATCACTTCATTATCATAAAAAGTGGAACCTGATGCTCCCAAGCCACTAGCATAAGATAAAAGATAAATTTTTCCTGCAATAATCCCTGCTTCCATCTGTACGGCTCTGTAACCTCTATTACCTAACATAGTAAGCACATGTTTTAGATTCGTCATCATAAATATCACAACGCTTGCATTTGCAAAAAGAGATTGATCTAAACAAAGATGACCTGAGATATCATGACCTGGCGAATACTTTAACAAATCTATAGAATTATTCCTTGGATTAAAAAAATATCCACCCTTCTCAAGCCCATCAACTGAATTAACTACAAGATATAAATCAATAAAACTATCTGAATCATTTTTGTAATCCATCGGAATTCCTCTTGTTGAATTCAAAAGGATATTAGATAAAGTCAAAAAGGAGATAGATAGTCTTGAAAATTGTCTTGTAGAACCTCTTTTCAAAATGGCGTTTCCAATATTAGGGCCATTGATTTCTACAAAAGACTTGGGTAAGGAATATTGTTTCAAAATACTTGGATTAGAATCATCTTTTTTATCTAGTTCGTCAGCTGCTTCACCCATCTTATGATTAATCCAGTGGAACAGCTGAGACCTATCGAATAATTTAGAGCTGGCGTAAGCTTTCCAAATTTCAGGATAATCAATTTCTTCTAACGAAAGGGGATAAACCTTTGGAACAGGTGAATCAAGAACCTTTTCCTGCAATAATTGCTCTTGCATTGTATATTGCTCTTGCTTAACATTGTTTTTCAAAGAGTCTACATCGATGGCTGCGATCAATATCGAAGCCTCTTTTTCATCCTCTAGTCCTAGAAATCTGTTAGATTGGTCGTCCAGAAACCCCATAATTAATCTGGGTTTAAGATGCATTGAACCCGTCACGGCCAGCAGGTTAGAAACTATAACCCCAGCGTCCCAAAACCAATGTCTATATGATCGTGATTGATACTTCCACGCATTCCTCCACGCATAAGATGTAAATATTAAGGAAACAGGAGATGTTGTAACATTGATATTGTTACCAGCAATACTCCCTAGAAGGTTTCTATAGTCACCTTTATGAATAGCAGTCAGACTAAATTCACCTGGATTAAAATGATAAACTCCTGCATGCAATTCAGAACCTAGACCTTTAGTAACCACATAGATTTCTATCGGATAAAGAGCTCCTGTTGCAGAAGCAGCACGCATATAATAATCAACAGAATTAAAACGCATGGTGCGTGTTATACCACATGAATAAAACAAGATGGAAGATAGATCAGATAATGTAATAATTTTAGAAACATCCTCTTTAGAAGATGATGGAAAAGCAAATTGGGTCTTGTTATCAAATGATTCATTGTTGCTTGACAGATTACCAACTGCCGCAATAGCGTTCAACGTGGGATGAGGAAAATCTATTGGGAGAGGAAAGGAAGATAGATCTTTATACACTTTAAAGGGTTTAGGTCGATTGCTCCAATCCAGATAGTAATTTGAATTCATAACACTAGATTCAGAGTGCTTTGTCATTTCATGATAGTTAATTGAATACAGGATATCATCATTCATGCGTTAAAAAGTTATAACAATTACAGCATATTTAAGTTAGAAAATATATTTGATTAATTCGATATTAGACCAGTACATCAACATTCCTGATTGCTATCGAGATATTTCATAAATAAAATAAAAGGTCACTAAATCAAATTCTTTAAATGGATGGTTCAAGCACAGTGATACTAATCGTGAATACGCTTCTCTACTTGAATCCGAACTCATACCAGAGGAAGTACAAATGAAAAAGTTGATCCTTGACCATCAGTATTGTTTTGGGCCCATATTCGACCACCGTGAGATTCTATAATATACTTTGAAATATACAATCCTAAACCTATGTGATTATCAACTGTAGAAACAAATTTGTTAAATAGTTTTGAAAGAACATATTTATCTATTCCTTTTCCATCATCCTTTATTTGAACCAGAATGAATTTGTCATTATCGTGTTTGTCGTCAGGCTTTTTTAAACTTTTGTAGTCATGACTTTTAATTTGGTTTTTTTCATCTAGATAATCTCTATTCACTATAGTAATGTGTACTGTAATCGTGCCAGTGGATTGAATGAATTCCACCGAATTATTAAACAGATTTGTCAGCACTTCATAAATTCGAATTCTATCTACATTGGCACTTATCGATTTTTCAGAACTTTCAGACACCTTGAATTGAATATTCTTATTTTTAAGATTATCATCTGTTTTGGAAATATACTTATAATCGTTTACTGCTTCAGAAACTATTTCATAAATTTTACATTCTTCTTTATTCAGATTGAAAGTAGTATTGTCTATTTTAGCGACATTTAGTATGTTCATCACGATAGAGTTTAATCTATTAGCGTTTCGTACAATAGAATCAAAATATTGTTTATAGTGTTGACCTGCCTCATTGTTATCAATATCTATCGTTGCCATTTCTGAATATCCTAAAATTGCTTGTGTAGGAGTTCGCAATTCGTGAGCTATGGTATCAATCAAATTTCTTTGCATCATATCTTGAATATACAATTTCTCTGCTAATTCTGCTCTACCCCATTGCACATCAAACAACAATTTGTATTTATTGATAGAGTCTAATTTGGTAGTATAAAAATAAGAATAATCGTCTTTGTGAATGACGTCGTTTGATTGATGTTCATTATTGAGGTGAGGATTTACAATGAGTAGATGATGTTTATCTACTATTAGGATCAATGATTCAAGATCAAGATCATCGCCTTGTGGTAAAGACCTAAACGAAAAGTTCGACTCTTCTTGTTGCTCCATTGTGCCTAATTCCAAAATAATATGCTTTAAGTCATTTGACTTTAGTTCTGAAAGAGATGGAATGATAAATTTGACTTTGATATGATTTTTTAAAACTACACTTTGCAAGAGTCCAAATAGATCTTTTGATATAAAATTATTGCTCCCCCATAATGTGGAAGCATAGAACATGACCTCATGTTTTGATGTATTTATTAATTTTCCAACAAATTGCTTTATGCCCTTTTTGTCAATTTCATGCATAACAGCGGCTAGATCAATTGCAGTTTCTAGATCCTGTACTTTTTTCATCGCATCTATTCCAAAATACCATAACTGTTCAAATACTAACTTATATTGTTCGATTATTTCGTTATTTTTATTAATAACAGGATTCAAGTTACTTATCGCATGGTTGCCTTTATTAGATTTAAGAAAAAATATACAAGCTGATTCATTAACCATAAACTTTAGATCCAACTTGTCAACATGTCGTATATCTGCATATGATAACAGTTCTCTTATCTCACTTACATTAGAATGACTTATTTCTGTTAAAATTTTGATTTTAATCTTTTCTTCCTTAAGATCCAATAATAACTTGCAAAAAGAATCATGACTTATTCTCAGTGATTTAGAAAATGATGAATATGGTCCACAAAAAAATATGGATTTAGAGGTAATTCTACAGATATCTAGATAGCTATTCGATTCTGAAGATGAATTATTCAATTTTTTGAATATACCCCTAAACAAGGATAATTACCAAAGGTAATATGAGGTTTGATGATATTAGAAAAGCATTTATTTATTTTATTTGGGATTCGACAGGCTTCTTCATCAATAACATGCTTATCTTTTCTACGACAGTCGTAGGGCTGATTGGTTTTATTGCAAATTCATCGGCGCCGTAATCTAAGACTCTGGTCTTACTGTTCTCGTTTTCAGCTAGTGCAAAAATCTTTACATCCAGAGTCAACTTTCGTATATTCACGATTAACATGGGGCCTCTATCGGCAGCAATCGAGCCGTTTATCAGTATTATATCCACCTTATTATCCAATTCCTTCAGCTTATCTAGACATTCTGTGGCACTAGCCGTCTTGTAAACCTTAAACTTGGCCAAATTGAAATGACCTGCCAAAATATTAGAGACATCAATATCATCCTCTACTAATATAATAGAATGTTTATTATCGACGGTGGATTCGGTCAGCAACTATGTAGATGAATCACATCTCGGATAAATTAATCTTTCCAGAATTACAAAACTTTACATTCACATACTGTTTTGCTGTTTAATGGACTAACAAACCTATATTAAGTAATTCAAATTCAAAAATAAAAAAGGTAGAATAGACTTCTAATCAGAATCGAGATCGAATGCGGGAGCTGGAACAATTACTACTGGTTTACCAATAGCCTTAATCAGAGTATTTTGAATTTGAACCAGGTTTTGCTGTATGGCAGTTTCATTGTCGTCATTCAATGCTAAAATAGCGTCATTTGTATAATTCAATAAACTTTCTTTCATCAGTAAATCCGAAGAACCGGTTGTAGAATTAGTTTGATTTGCCTGTGATTGTATTTGTGGTTCTACTTGGTTAATATCTGCCTGGGCAAGTTGACTTGCATTTTGGTTTGTTTGGTTACCGGTGTTAGGAGCAGTGGTATTAGCAATAGTGGTATTGATATTTGTAGGGGTATTTGCTACTGGTTGACCATAACCGCTATAGCTTGTTGTACTTAAAATCATCATCAAGCTTAGGGACATGATAACTGGAACAACTATTTTCATAAATGATTCCATCATCACTTCTAGGTCAACAATATTTATATAAATGATTGGAATATTAGTCCGCATCTTTTTAATAACTATTAGTACTATACAATATAACGTTATTATTGTAGGTTCAGTATCAAAAAGATTGATAATGGTGTGTCAATAAAATATAGAGGTGTAGACTGGCCAATACTATTAATTAGCTCGATTTACTCGAATTATACATACTAGAATAATTAAACGACATTCGCAGAAAACAGATTACTGCAAAAAATTGTGTTAGATGTCATCATTAGAAAGGTTATTTTTAATTAATGTAGATAAACCAAGCTTAATAATATTATTGAATCGTAAAATCACACCAGGAGTAGATTACAAGTTATTCGGATAGTCGTTATTGTGAATTTTATAGAAATAGTAAATGAATGTTTAGTTATGTATTATTAGATATTTTTATAAATGAAAAATAGACTAAAAAAATAGTCCTAGTTTGGTTTGACTGGACAGGATTGAAGTCTGTCACTGTGTATTATTTACTGCTGCTAAAGCGTTGCTTTGATTTTCAGGCTCTACATACTGTTCCTCTTCCATTCCTTGACCTAGTGAGGTATTACCACCTGATAAGGATGTATTATTAGCCAAGATTTCCTGATTTCCAGATGTTAAGTTCTGTAATTCCTGTATGGATCCGACACCTTGTGATGTTTGGTTGCCT
This sequence comes from Candidatus Nitrosocosmicus sp., assembly GCA_035279165.1. GTDB lineage: Archaea > Thermoproteota > Nitrososphaeria > Nitrososphaerales > Nitrososphaeraceae > Nitrosocosmicus. The sequence continues at coordinate 13,080 of DATEIH010000252.1, forward strand.
GAATTTGAACTTGAAGCATTGCCATTGCCAGATGTTTGGTTACCACCCATCATTCCGGAGGTCAAGTTATTAAAGGCTTGACCAATCTGCTCTACGATATTTTGTGCATGTGCCACCTGAACTATTGGTATAAACAATACAGAAAGTAGCAATAATGATAGATATTTCATTAATGATTTAAGTACATCATGATTTAAATAGTTGTACTCATTTACAAAATTCGAAAATGTCGATAAGATAATAATATACTCGAATTTTTCAAAAAGATAGGCTTTTGTTTCAGGTGTTGAAACTAGATATTCTGTTAGAGTATACCAAACATACACACACTTTGATACAAATTTCCGATAACAATATAAAATAAAGAGACTATTATCAATATTGACGTAACAAAAAAAGCAAATTACGCCTATCTATTCGGATACATTCTTTTGAGCAATAATTTTGGTAGGTTTTATTTTTATGATGCATTCTCCTTTGACGGCGTTTCTCTTGCCATATCTATCAGCATTTTCTTTTCCCATATATCGTTCGGCTATGCGTCTTGTTAGACGCAAAAGTTCTTCATAACTAGGGTCTTGATCTATTTCTGCGATTCCATTGAGTATGATAAAAGAAAAAGGAGGTTTTTGATCATCTATGCTAAGACATATTTTAGGATTAGATCTCAAATGTCTTGCTTTTACTGAATTATGAAAAGTTGTAAAAATAACTGTAAAATCCTTATCACTGCCACTGGGGGAATCATGATCAACAACGAACCAAACTGGCGCAACGTGAGGAATACCATCTAATGATGCTGTTGAAACTTTAGCGGTCATGGTACCAAGATTTAAAAAGTTCATGACTTCTTGAGGGCTCATTTCTGTCAATTCTCTTCACTACCAGTATAGAGTAATCATTTAAAAACTTGAAATTCATTGAAAGTGAAATTTATCTACTATATACCCTAAAAGTATTCAACTAGAAAAAAAGAGCAGACTGCTAATTTTAATTGCCTTCCTTGATCCTTCAGGTTATTTAGGATTAGGTTAATCTCAATACAAGTAAGTTAAGATAGTGATCTATATTTTTGTACAGTATAATTATACGTAATTATCTACAATAGTAACAATATAATAAATAATATCGAAATCAATTTTCATTACAAATTAAGAGCACATATACACCTAAAAATAATACAGAAATGAGTATCAAAACTATGATATACCAAAATTTATCTATAGATTTAGATAATAATGAGTAACATAACAAAAAACTATAAGGTTGGACTATTCGCAATGTTCATTGCTGCAGCCCTAATAGGTTCAGTTGTAGCATTTGGCGATAACATGGCATATGCAGGTGGAAAGCACAAGAAATCTAACGATGCAGAACAAGAAATCGAACAAAACCAAGAAAGCGCACAAAATGCACAATGTGTATCCGGTGAATTTACATTAGCATCATGCAACAACTTGGGATTCATGTTCCAAAACAACGAAGGTAACTTAGCCTTAGGCCAAGAATAAACCTCCTCCTCTTTTTTTTACTATTAGTTTAACTTTATCTAAAATATCACATAAATTAATCAATCTATAAAGAATATCTAATGGCGGCTTTTTTTTGAATATTAAATACTATAAGAAAATTTTCCAAAATCATAGGCGAGCCATCAGGTGTAAAAAAACAAACTATTGTTTGGTCACTTCCTGTGATAAATTTGATTAATAATGACTCTCCAGATACTAAAAACAGAAATAAGGGTTCGTGTTATAAATAATATATTTTTAGAGTCCATCCAAATCTTCAATTATGGATATTATCAATACAACCAGTGATGGTATCAGACTTCAAATTCTTATGCAATAACTAAGTTGAGAGTCTAGATTCCAAATCTTCAATTTTCTTTCTTATTTCCTTAATTTCAAATAATAGTTCCTTTTGGGTAACCGGATTAGCTAGTTCGATTTCCAAATTCTTGTACGCTTCCTCAGACTTTCTTACGATTACGGCCACAAAAATATTGATAACTATGAACGTTCCTATTACTATGAAACTGATAAAATAAATCCCGTATAGTGGATTTACAAGAGTGACTGCAGACATGACCTCTATCCACCCTTCCAGAGTTAATATTTGGAATAATGTTAAAAGTGATTTAGATAGGGAACCCCAATGAATTGGGTCTATGTCACTAAATAAATAATATCCAGCGATACCATACATGAAAAAGAGTAGAGACAAGAGTAAGAAGATATTGAACATACTAGGTATCGATTTGATAATTGTCGTAACTACAACAGACATTTCCTTGGATCTGTGGGTTAGCCTTGTTACCCGCAAAAGTCTAACTAAACGAGCGACAGTCGTATATCCTTCGCTAAGGGGCAGCAAAGAGACTACAATTATTGAAAAATCCAAAATATTCCAACCGTTTTTGAAATAGGTTGAAAAGTGAGGGTAGCAGGCAGCAATCTTTAAGGCAGCTTCGACTATGTAAACAACCAACACCATAAAACTAATGATTTCAAAGATTAGAAAATAGTCATTAAAAGCTGGAATAGTTTCTAATACTAAAACAGCGGCTTGCAATAATATTACTAAAGTTACGAAATTATCAAACGCAGGATAATTAATTATTTTTCTTATCGAAGTAAGCATATACTATGTCAATTGCTACTTGAGAATATTTTTAATTTTGGATCTGTGGTGAGGGGTGCGAAGGCAGACTATAATCAATACAAATATCATTTTTACCCTACTTTTATCTTAATCCCAAGAGATTTTTATGATATAAAAGATGCAAGAACATTGAGATATTTGATACTTAACTTATATCTAACCGGATAACCATTCATTTTAGGTCATCGAGAATCCAGAATGAGAAACACGTGTAAAAGGCAAAAACATTGTTATTCACTAGAGCATAATTCATTTTCTGTGACAATGTTTTTGCCCGAATTACTATTCTAAAATTTTAGATTTAAGCTACTCATTCAGTGTAATTTTTTTCACACCAACATCAGACACTATATAAAAATCTTCAGAAATCTGTATGATGTCACCCATAGTTATCTTGGAATGATGTCGTTTGCATTTTAAAGAGATCCCAAAAGGATTTTGTTCTTCAACGAACTTTATCCAAACTCTTCCCGGACTAAGAATATTCTTAAATTCTACTTCCCATACCAACTCATAAATCGTAGTTAGTGCTTGTCGACTTAACTTATGCGAACCAAGCAGGATTTCAGGATTAGTTTCTTTGTAAAAATAAACTCTAACAATCATTAAAGGTAACTATGTAATTTGTATAACTATTGTATTAACAATTGTATTGTCAATAGAAGTTTTTATCATTGCTATGATTCATAATGGATCCCCTATTGAAATATAACGAAAATGTTTATAATTTTGGAAAAAACCTGTATTCCTAGTAAGATCCTATAAGTAATTATCTGATTGTCTTTTTTTGCATTAATATATCTAAATGATTAACTAATAAAGAAATCAACTTTTAAAACTTGAACTAACTATTTATCATAATTCATAAATATCTTAAAGTTAAAATGACTTCAAGTTCTCTCATGGCGTGCTTTTTAAGCAAACATGATTAGAGCCCCTTAAGGGCTCCAAATAAATATGAATGTCATATTCTACTGCAGCAAAGTATTGATGGAAGATACATATTGTTTATGACAAATGAAAAATTTAAGCTGTTGTTAAATAAGGGAATTATAATAAGATTATAATCTACTTATCAAAAAATATCATAAGAAAAACTTCCATAACTGATTTGTTAAATTCAGCCTTATTTATTATAGAATATATAGATGTAAATGTAGCTGCAAATCAAGTTTATTAATTAAATCAAGAATTAATCAATTCGTTATGTTTTCTTTTAGGAGATTGAACTTAAAAACTTTTATAGCAATTACAATTAAATTCACTATTGTCTGACCATTCAAAGAACTCCTTCTCTAATCACAATAAATATCGTCTTCTGATTGTAGATGATGAAAAGGATTTGTTATTTGTATACAAAAAAGCTCTAAAATTGGCAGGCATGGAAATCACAACGTTTGACAACCCTGACATGGCATATAAAGAGTTTAAAGATAGTCCGGAAATGTATCGCTTGCTTTTAACTGATATGAGTATGCCGAACATGAATGGATATGAATTAATAAATAAGGTAAAAGCTATCAAGCCTAAGATAAAGACTATCTTAATATCTGCTTACGATATCACACAAGACGAAATTACACGAAACCTAAACCCTAATGTAAAAATAGATGCATTGATTTGCAAGCCTATTGCATTAGAGAATTTGAGAGAAATCATCATTGATGTCTTAAAATAATTATTTGATAAGCGATAAAGACATTCTCTAACCATTATTCTTAAGGTTAGTTGTATCAAATCCGATTAACGGTTCAGAAAAGAAAATAGACCTTCAGAGAAACCTATTGCAATTGAGATAGTGCTAATACTATACAAGATTTAGTGGAACATTAAGATCGGAGAGGATGTGTAATTAATATATACGATATAAAAAGAAGGAGGAGAAGACTATTTAGCTTTGTGCAATGCTTAATTCCTTTGTTTTTAACAAACGTTTTCTAAAAAATAGAGAGTGGGAATTATCCTTGTGCCAATGCATTGCTTCCAGTATTCTCTTGACTTTGGACGTTAATGTTGTTACCAGAACCTATTGTATCTCCACCAGAAACTACCTGGCTGTTTTGGCTAGAGGATTGAGATTGGCTGATACTTTGTTCTGCAGAGTTTCCACCC
>DATEIH010000253.1:0-11110 GCA_035279165.1 Candidatus Nitrosocosmicus sp.
CTATTGAATTCCAGATATTGGTTTCCATCTCTCCATCTTATCCTCGTTAAGACGACATGGTTATGTCTACATCAAAATTCTTAACATGTTTATCAAATGCCATTATTTTTGGAAGAGCGTTCTTAATAGCCCCAGATTTCCAGAAGGAAAAATGAGCAAGCAAAAGATTTGATAGGGATAAAAATATCACTTGAACAAAATCCGGAAAATTTATTTTCACAATTCTAAAAAATTTATTCCCTGTTATATTTAGGTTGTCATATCAAAACTAGAGTTATCAAAATTATAATATACATTTTCATGTAAATTGGTCATTCGGTTAACCTTCTAAACCCATTAATATTTAAGCTATTAGATTGATTTGTAGTCTTTTTTGGCTAAGTTGGTATTGGTGAATATTCTGAAACGCTTAATTTAAACTTGCAATGAAAATAATATAAATTGAATAAGTACCAGAGTTATTCAAAGTATAAGAACGGAATAACAATTCCTGCATTGATTGGTACAGTATTATTCATTATTCTTTTTTCTTATTCTCGTCTCACTACCCCTGAGGTAGGGGTTTTTTTATCTGATTCCTTGTATTCACTAGCTGTAACAGTACTAATAGCGTATTTGGCTTGCCTTTTTCTTTTGTATTTAAGTATTTTTAAGTATTATTTTTCAAAGTCAAGACTTGAAAACAACCCCCAGAATTTACTATACCACCTTCAATCTCCTTTTAAATCTACAAGATATATACTCATTTTTGTAATTTCTTGTCTGCTTTATTTTGTGTTCTTTGGATTCCTTTCAAATACGTTTATTTATTTTGTGGATGAAAATACTACTTTTTCAATTTATCCCTTTCCTCCGTCTAGCCACTTAACACATGTAGCAAACGGCACTCATACAACTAGTCATCATCAAGATGGATCGGATATAGAAAGATCATATACGGACTTAATTAAAAGCATTGATTATCCTACATACAAACTCATTATTTGCTGCAATTATATTGGTTATCTTCCAATGTTGATCCTTCAATTAAGCGAAAGCCTTTCTATTATGGTAATACCCCTGAACTTAATAATAGGAGTTACACTTTCTGTCTTGGTTGGCTTGAATGTTACCCTTAACATATTCATTTATTCCAAAAATCGGACAGTGGAGATGTCAAGAAGAAACCTATTTGGAGCTGTTGGAATCTCTACTGGATTGTTTGTAGGATGTCCAACATGCACAGGAAGTTTATTCTACTCTCTGGTAGGATTTAGTTCGATGGTTCTTGCATCATCATTAAACACATATCAGATCCTGTTCGTGATTATTAGTATACCAATGCTGTTTGGATCTCTAATTTTTATGATGAATATTCTTCGAAAAACATATTTGAAATCTTGTCAAATAAAATAGAATAATTTAAATAAAATAAAATGATTGAATCAAGTTCAAAATAAAAATAGCGTATGAATTTCTTGCTTTTTATTATTCCTTATCTATGAATTCATCAGGGGAAGGAGGTTCTGGATTAATACCCTTTCTTTTCCTTATGTCTGTAATAATATTTCTTAAGACTGATTGAGGTACTGCTTGCCAAGTCTTAAAGTAAGTGCTCCACATTGCTTTACCGGCTGTTCCTCCTCTCATCATTTCAGACAGATCGAATGTTTCTGAAGCAGGTACTTCACCCAAGATAATAGCAATTACACCTTTTTGGTCAACGTTTAGCAATTTTCCCCTTTTTCCTGACAATATCCCGGCAACTGTACCTATCTGTTCCTGTGGACATTTTATTTCTATTCCTAAAATCGGTTCTAATAAGACAGGGTCGGCTATCAACATTGATCCCAGCATAGCTCGTCTAGTTGCAGGCATCAATTGAGCTAAACCCCTGTGAGCTGGATCCTCATGGGGTACAAAGTGGTGTAAAACAAAGCGCAAACCTCTGACAGATTCTTGAGCGATAGGTCCGGAATGAATGACATCCTCAAATCCAGATTTTATCGAATCCATGGATTCTTGAATAAATTGAACACCTTTTGTCTCATCAGAAAGCATATTTCCAGTTGGGTCTACAGTAACTACGCTCCTAGCGTCATCCGTGCTCCAACCCTTTTCTCTAAGAAGCCTAGACAATTCTTTCTTGTCCATATCTTCTCGCAACTGCCCTGTCCTAATCATATCGATAACTTCCTCACTTAATGGTTCTACTCTCAAAAAGATCTTGTTGTGTTTATTTGGCGACTTGCTCATTATAGGTCCTGCTCTTCCTTTAATGGTTTCTCTATAGTTTATCAGAGGCTGAGTGGTTTTTATATCCAAGCCTAATTCTTGGAGCAATGATGTCGCAATTTCAAGGTGTAAGACACCCATCCCTGCCATTAATGTTTCTCCAGTTTCCTCATTAATTTTTACAATCAAGTTCGGATCCTCAACAGTTATTCTTCTCAAACCTTCAACAAGTTTTGGTAAATCTTTTGGATGCTTAGGTTCCACTGCGATCGTAACGACTGGTTCAGAAACATATTTTATAGATTCAAAAGCAGGCACGCTCTTTAGAGACGAAATAGTTTCTCCTGCTACGGCATAGTCTAAACCCAATAAAGCCGGGATATTACCACATGGGATTACACTTACGACCTCACGCGTGTTTCCCATATAAATATTCACAGACTGCACTTTTCCTGTCCGTTTAGCATCTATGAGAAAAATTTCGTCTCCATCTTTGATTGTACCAGAGAATAATCTACCTGTCGCCACCCTTCCGGCTTGTGGATCAACGTTAATCGTTGTTACCATCATCAAAACCGGACCATTTTCATCACAATTTAATAATGCTCTTCCAATATCAGAATCCAAGTCACCTGGCCAAATTTTTGGTATTCTATATTTTTGTGCTACATGAGGTGGGGGATGATGCTGAACCACCATACCAAGTACAGCATCATGCAAAGGAGCTCTTTCTGATAGCTTTTTAATAGATGAAGGATCGGTAGAAGTATATGCATCATAAACGTCCTTAAAGCTAATCCCTTTTTTCTGTGCCACTTTGAAGTTAAAGCCCCATCTATCCTTTGCAGATCCAAATGCGACTGTATTACCCTGAATACTTACCTTCCATTTTTCCTTCAGTTCAGGCTCGGCGTATAAATCCACTAACCTATTAAACTCAGCGATAATGTTAGATAGCCACTTTTGCATGGCAGCTGGATCCAAACGAAGTTCTTTGACTAACCTGTCTATTTTATTTATGTATAACACAGGTCTAACCCGTTCCTCTAATGCTTGACGTGTTACTGTTTCAGTTTGTGTCATAATACCCTCCACCGAATCTGAAACTACGACTACCCCATCGATTGCTCTTAGCGCTCTAGTAACTCTCCCAGTAAAATCAATGTGCCCAGGAGTATCTATCATATTTATTACATATTCCTTCCCATCATCATTTTCATAGAACAAGGTCACATTAGCTCCTCTAATCGTCATTTGTCTATTCTGTTCTAGTTTCATGGAATCTAGGGCCAATGCCTGTCCCGCAACACTAGGGGAAATAATTCCCGAAGCTGCCAAAAGGCTATCACTCATGGTCGTTTTGCCATGATCTACATGAGCAATAACCCCGAAATTTCTAATCTGATCTTTATTTCCAATTATCCTGAGAATATCTTGAGTCGATTTAAACTTGGGCATTCTATATTTCAAAAAAGTTTTTCTAGGGTTATTAAACCTTCCTTGTGCATCACAAGGCATATAGAAATTTGGAAAAGGGTGGGGAATTGGAATTACTGTATTTGACTGATTTGGTTTAAGGCAGTACCTGCATTCAACAATGGCTTACCGATAAGCATCAATAAAGCAAAAGATACCCTTTTCAAACAAAAGCTTGTGAAGAATAAAAAATTTAGAGAATTTAAAAGTGTAATGAAATACCTAACATCGATTAACCTGTTGACTTATATGACAACGATTAATAAAAAAAATATTAGCTCATGGTTTTAGAAATTAGAGTGGGGCATACACCCGATGCTGATGATGCTTTCATGTTTTATGCAATAGAAAAGGAGCTCATCCCAATGAATGACTTTAAGATTATACATCAAGTAGATGATATCGAAAAACTAAACAAACAGGCTATTAACCATGAGTTAGAAGTTACGGCTATATCTGCTCATGCACTTGCATTTCTCAAGGATTATAAAATACTAAACAGCGGAGGCAGTTTTGGAATTAACTACGGACCAATCATAATCTCTTACAAAAAATCCCTACAGGACATATCAAGTAACATTGTTGGGATCCCTGGATATATGACCTCTGCTTATCTTTTAATGTCTATTGCGCTTGGGAAACTGAATTGCCAAGAAATGCTCTTTAGTGAGATCCCTAAAGCGATAACTAATGGAACGGTTGATTACGGACTAGTAATCCATGAATCACAGATTACCTATTCTAGATATGATTTTACAAAGTTGTTTGATTTGGGCCAATGGTGGAATGAAAAAACTGGGGGGCTGCCGGTGCCGTTAGGAATCAATGTGGCTAGTTCTAGATTGATGAATAATGATACGATTAAAGCTTTTGATAGTCTACTACAAAGTTCAATCAAGTACAGTTTAAATCATCTAGAAGAGGCTATTGAATTTTCCAGTAAATATAGTAGGGGAACAGACAAAACAACACTAACTAAATTTGTCAAGATGTATGTTAATCCCTATACGGAAAATATGGGAAAAGAAGGAAAAGAGGCAATCTCAAGGATGTTTCAATTAGCACTCGAGAAGGAAATAATTAAAAGTACTCCTCCACTGGACTACTCTAATTGAAAGCGAAGTTGGAGTTCTAATTCTTTTTAATGCCTCATCTAAAAAAATTAAAATGTTAGAGTCATTGATTTGAAAAATCTGTTTTATTTGATTTAGAGTATATAAAAAAATTAATCTGAAGTTAGATTGGTGGACTTTTCCAGGCAGCTTATAGTATACTATGACTTTCCTATGTATTTGAAATCAAGAATCAATTACGAGGCTAATAACATTTACATTATTTTATTAAATTGAAAAAAGTATCTCGTTGTACAGGGTTTCGCTTGATTTCTCTTATCAGAAAGTTCAGCTCGTTTATAGAAATTTGGTTTGGTTTTCCTGCAGCCTTAAAAATTTCCTCTGAAAAAGCAGTTCCTACCAAGTCGTTACCGCCATAGCATAATGCCACTTGAGCTAATTTTTTACCTAAAGCTATCCAATACACTGAGACATTCTTTAGTATCTTGCCAAGCAAAAGCCTTGATATAGCTATTATTCTGAGATCATAAATTGCCGGGCTTTCAGAAGCTAAGGTGTGTTCTTTTTCCAGCTGAGTGTTTTCCAAGCTAAATTTTAAAGGGATAAAGGTTGTAAAGCCCCCAGTTTTCTTATTTAACTCCCTTAATTTTATAATATGATCAACAATGTCCTCTGGTGATTCAATATGCCCAAAAAGCATCGTGCAATTACCTCTCAAACCAATTTTATGAGCCTGATAGGCTGTATCAAGCCACTGTTCCCCTGAACATTTGCCTAATACTATTTTATCCCGAGTATGCTTACTAAAGATCTCTGCACCACCCCCCGGCAAAGCATCCAGGCCAGCATGCTTTAGTCTTTCCAAAACCTCTTTGACTGAATTTTTAGTTACCCTGGATATAAAAAAAATCTCAGCTGGGGTTAGAGCCTTGATAATTACCTTTGGAAAGCGATTCTTTATCGTTTTAAACATGTCTTCATAATATTCCATTCCTAACTTTGGGTTGAATCCTCCTACAATATGAAGCTCGGTAGCACCTAGGTTATTCAAGGCAAACTCAGCCCTTTTTACAATTTGTTCATTTGATAGTGTGTATGCATCATCATCCTTTTCCTTTCTATAAAAAGCACATAGCTGACAACTTGCAGCACAAATATTGGTGTAATTGAGGTAATATGAAGACACAAAACTTACGTTATTTCCACGAATTTCTTTTCTCAGTTGATTCGCGGCATTTCCTAGTAAAAAAAGATTCTCATTCTTGAGTAAATCGACTCCTTCATTAAATGTTAACTCACCACCTGACATTACCTTCTCCAAGGCAGCAGTAGGTCTCACCAGAGTATTAGACAACATTGACCATACCACTTAAAAAAATATAAGTGCTTTTAAATCCTGTAGGCATATCCAAAATCAAAGAATAAATTATACCAAGATTAAGATTAAACATTCATTGGAAAATACCCAGGTTTATCATGATATTTTTAAAAACTCTGAAGTTGAAGATACAATAAATAGGATTCTAGAGAATCATGAAATTAAATTAAACGACGTTGTTTACTTGTTAGAATCACAGGAAATTCAACGTCTTGGGTTGATTGGTAATTCTATTAGAGAAGATATGTTTGGCAAAAATGTCACTTTTATTAATAATATCATATTAAATTATACAAATGTTTGCGTTACATATTGCAAGTTTTGTGCTTTTTATAGGCCTCCCGGGCATGAGGAGTCATACACCGTATCAAAGGAAGATATTTTAGAGAGGGTCGCTTTTGCAAAAGCTAACTACGATATAAAACAAGTCCTCTTTCAAGGAGGCCATAACCCAAAATTAAATACCGAATATTTTGAAGATATATTTAGGACACTCAAAACAAAATGTCCTGATGTTGCAATTCATGGATTATCTGCTTCGGAAGTGGATATGATAGCAAGGGTAGATAGGACCTCACCACTCGAGGTTTTGGAGCGATTGCAAAAAGCCGGACTTGAATCGCTGCCTGGAGCAGGCGCAGAAATTCTTGTTGATGAAGTTAAGGATGTTATTAGCCCTCTAAAAATTTCTAGCCAAACCTGGTTAGACATCATGGAAAAAGCTCATAGCATCGGCATGAAATCTTCTGCCACTATGATGTATGGAACGGTAGAATCCGTAGAACAGAGAGCTCGTCATATCCTAAAGATTGCAGATCTACAAAGAAAAACCAATGGGTTTATGGCTTTTATTCCATGGAGTTTTGAACCCAATAAAACAGAAATTCAAGGTTCTGGATTGGTACAACATCCAATGGGCGGTTTTGAATTATTAAAGATGATTTCAGTGTCAAGGATTGTTCTAAAGGGCCTCATAGATCATCTTCAATCATCATGGCTTACAAATGGGATAGGAATGGCGCAACTGGCAATATACCATGGATCTGATGACTTTGGAGGAACTCTCATTGGAGAGGAAGTTGTAAGTGCTACGGGCGCAAGATCTACAGAATTACAGTCAAAAAATATTATTACTGCTATAAAGGCCATGGGATACAAACCGGCAGAAAGAAACAATTCATATGATATAGTAAAACAGTATTAAAATCATAATCACTTGCACTTTTACAAAGCAAATCTCTGGTTAGAATTTTAGTGGCAATCTACAAATTCCTTTATAAATAGATTTATAAATGTACTTTCACAAACTTTACAATTGTGCCAGTTGGAATAGACGACATGGCGATCTACGTTCCGAAACTTTACATAGATTACAAAGACTTTGCTGAAGCAAGAGGAATAGATCCTCAAAAACTAGAATATGGGATAGGAATAAAAAAGATGGCCTTGGCCGACGCTAATCAAGATCCAGCAAGCATGGCTGCAAATGCTTGCATGAGATTAATGAAAAATAATGATCTTAATCCCCAGGATATCGGAAGAATTTATGTGGCTACCGAATCGGGATTGGACGAATCAAAAGCAATGAATTCCTTTGTAATTGGAATGTTAGAACAGGTATATGGAGAAAGTACCCTTGAGCACGCAGGTGGCATAGAATGCAAGTTTGCATGTGTGAGCGGCTCGTACGCTTTATATGATAACACAAACTGGATCCGTGCTGGAGAGAGTAACGATAAAGCAGCCATAGTAATTGTTAGTGATATTGCAAAATATGACATTGGTTCTGCTGGTGAATATACTCAAGGTGCCGGAGCAGTAGCATTACTCGTAAAAGAAAATCCTAGATTATTATCATTTGATGAGAAAGTCACTTCAACCATAATAAAAAATGAATATGATTTTTATCGACCTTTTGGAAAAGAAACCCCACTAGTAAATGGCTTATACTCAAATTTGCTCTATCTAATTCAAGTGAGGAAGGCCCTTGAAACTTACAAGGAAAAGGCAATAAAGTCTGGAATAATAAAGCTTGGAAATGATGAATCTATCATAGACCATATCGATTACATCAGCGTTCATTTACCATATAGAAGAATGGGTGAAAAGGCATTGGCCTATTTGTTAAGACATGAATGGAGACATCTGTCCAGATGGGCAAGTATTATTTCAGAAATAGGAACAGACGAGCCTATTCCAAAAGACCCGAGAGGTACTATTGAATCAGTCTTAGCAGACACCGATTTCATGAAGGCAGACGAAAAATTTAGAAGAGAGTTTATGAAAACAAAACACTATAAAGAGATTTTTGACAGCAAGATGTTATCATCTTTGCAGGCGTCAGCTGTTATTGGTAACTTATACACTGCTTCTATGTATATGGGCCTGAGAAGCCTATTAGAATTTGAGTACTTGAAGGGTGTAGATTTGTTTAACAAGCGAATAGGTTTTGGTTCTTACGGTAGTGGCTGTAGTGCGATGGTATTTTCTGGAGTTATCCAAGAAAACTATAAAGAACTTGTAAAGCGTATGGATTTAGAAAAGGATATAGGTCAAAGAACCAAAATATCAATTCAGGATTACGAAAAATTACACAAAAATACTCGCAAATATAATGAAGCCTTTTTAGATGCAGAGGATGAATTTATTCTCATAAACATTGGAGGCACCACCGCTGATAGGGCCGGCTTTAGAGAATACTGTTATGCATCATGATCCTTAAATACTTGGGATAATGCTGAATCCACTAAAGTAATCTAAGCCGGGGATCAGTTGTCTACTCATTTAATGATTTTATAGTTTATCTTTTGTTTGTCAAAAAGTTTAATCAGTGCATTAGACTGTTCTCTATTTTCAAGTTCCAAGCTCAGATATACTCCAGCTGTTCCAGCTTGAATATTTGAACTGAGTCTATCGTGAACTACCTCAACAATATTCACATTTGCTTGGGCAATATCATTAACTATATTTCTCAAAGCCCCAGGCTTATCCTTGAGTTCAATAAACAATTTTATTAACCTCCCTGTTTGCATCAATCCTTTTGCAACTACTTGACCGAGTAAATACATGTCCACATTACCCCCAGATAGTATCGATACAATATTCTTGTTTTTTGAAATGTCTTTCTTATTTGAAATTAAATAAGCCAATGATGCAGCTCCTGCAGGTTCAGTCACAATTTTTGAACGTTCCATCAGTAAAAACATGGTTTTTACTATAGAAAGGTCATCCACTAAAACGATATCATCAACATTGTCTTTTATTATCTCATAAGGTAATTTTCCAGGTGATTTTACAGAAATTCCATCGGCTATGGTATATCCTTCTTGAACTTTCCCAATTTTTCCTTTTTTGATAGCCTTTTTCATAGATGGAAATGCTGTAGATTCTACACCAATAATACTAATTTTAGGATTAACTGTCTTTATTGCTATTGATACTCCAGCTATTAATCCGCCGCCACCGACTGGAACGTAAATCTCATCGATATTCTTCAAATCCGCAAGGATTTCAAGTCCAACCGTACCCTGTCCTGCAATAACATCTGGATCATCAAAGGCGGGTATGATGGTTCTACCTTCCTTGATTGCAATTTCTTTTGCATAAATGGATGATTCGTCATAGTTGTTTCCCTCTAAAATCACATTTGCGCCATACGATCTAGTTGCAGCGATCTTGGCTGGGGATGCATTCTTTGGCATGACTATTGTACATGACATCTTGTTCATAGCAGATGCATACGCCACTCCTTGGGCATGGTTACCTGCAGATGCCGCAATGACGCCACCTTTTTTTGAATCACCATCTAGTCTATCTATCATGGTTACGGCACCTCTGACTTTAAATGACCCAGTTTTTTGATAACACTCTAATTTTAGAAAAATATTATTCCTACAGATATTTGAAAAGGTATTTGACCTTATTAGATCAATTTTTCTGATTGACGACTTTGTTAATAGGCCTTGTGCTTCCCTTATACTGTTTAAATCTATTTTAGAAATTTTTTTTCTCAAAGAAATGGTAAACCAGGGTTTATTTAAATTTAGTTCTACCAACAGTATGGTTAAATACTTTAACCTAAATTACCAAAAGAAAAATTAAATAATTTCTTCGTATAGTATATATATTATTGACTTCATTTTCCGCAGCTTTTTAAAATTCGTTATGATTTTATATTTTTTGATGACTTTAATGAATTTCATACCCAAATTGGGTCTGCAGGGGATTAAGCAGTATTTCTTTAAGCAAATTGATATTAAAATATTCAATCCCAAAAAAGTCTGTAGAGTCAATTTAAACATAATTTCTATATTTTAGAAAGTCAAGGATCTTTATAAGAATTATGAGATCCCGGAGTTTTTTATTCTTTCTTGTCTCTATATCTATGTGATCGAACCTTTGTACTTTTGGAATTAAAGTAAACCATGAAAAATAAGTAACTTATAACTTTAGGGAACAAATTTAGATTGACAAATTAAAATATGATTGTCTCATTAAATCATACAATAGATTAACTGGGAACTTGTTGGCTTTGATTATACCTTTATTTTTAATAGGACTGTGATATTATTATGGTACTTAGTATAAGTATCAATATTATCGTCATTGTATACTTCTGCAAAGGTCATACTAACTATCCTTTGACCCCAACAACGATGTTTCTATACTAAAAATCTAAAGATCAAATCTAATGTTCAAAATAAAATTTTGGTTCCTAGATAACAAATACTAGTCTTGGGACTAACCGCAACAGAATTTTGGACCCATTTTTTGTTCAAAATCTTTACATAAATATCTTTGAATATACCTTTCTACAAAGTATTTCATCAAAATAAATTGATGAACCGCCTTGCATGATCGTTGTAATCCAAATCTTTACTATAATATCATTTTATTTTTTTGCAATTTTTAATCTCACGAACATATCCGGTTGATTGCAGATTCATACTCTAAATTCATTTTTCATCAA
>DATEIH010000254.1:0-6954 GCA_035279165.1 Candidatus Nitrosocosmicus sp.
AAAATAAACAAATTCTAAAAAGCATCTGTTTCAGTTTTTTTTGAATAGCTCCATGACGAATGTTGATTTAACTAAAATTTCAAGGTGTACTGTATGTCGTAATATTCATTTTTTTGGTATTTATACTCCATAGAATAAATAATTGTCAAGTTAATATTATTCATCAATTTTGACTTTAGCATTAAAAGCAGACTATTATGATGCCATAGTCGGAGGTGGGAGTGTTTCTGGGCTAATGGCGGCTCGAGAAATGTCGTCTAGAGGTCTTAAGGTTTTAGTTCTAGAGGAAGATCACGAAATTGGAACACCAGAACATTGCGGGGGAGTTGTCAGCCAAAAAGCACTAGAAAGTCTCGGAATAATACCTAGATTGAAAACAGTAGATAATGAAATAAAGAGCGCCTTAATCCGGTCCCAGAGTAGCTCTTTTGAAATAAATTCTGAAAATCAAAGGGTAATAGTGATCGATAGAAGATCTTTTGATAAGGAGATTGCCCTTCAAGCTCAAAGAAATGGTGCAGAAATAAATACCAGGAGTTCCATCATTTCCGTTTGTTTCGAAGAGAATCAATTCAAAGTAAAGATCAAAGGGGGAAAAGTATTTGGTAGCAAATTTTTTGTAGATGCGCGTGGAGTTGGAAGATTGGTAAACAAGGGCAAGCGGAACATAATCCCATCGGGACAGTTTGAAGTTTATGCACCTTGGATAATGAAAGACACAATAGAAGTTATTTTTGATTCTGATCTCTATCCGGGCTTTTTTGCCTGGATTATTCCAACCGGTGAGGGAAAAGGCAAAGTAGGCGTGGCAGGTAATAACCTAAATCCAAATTTATCCATAGAACGATTCCTGGAAACTAGGGGCAAGCCATATTCAATCATTAGAAAGATTTATGCTCCTATATGGATTAGTGGCTATGTAAAGCCATTTTTTAACGGTAAAACCGTTATTGTAGGAGATGCTGCCGGGCAGACCAAACCAACAACTGCAGGAGGAATTTATACTGGAGGCATGGGAGGTATTTATGCTGGTCGCGCTATAGCCAAATCTATTTCGGAGGGCGATAGTACTTCCAATCTAGAACAGTATGAGGATAGTTGGCTAGATAGATTCGGAGGCGAGTTTGATAAATTACTCCTATTTAGGCGAATACTTGAACGATTAGATAATAGAGCATTGGACAAGATATTTTCCGACGTTTCAAAAAATACCATGGAAAAGATCTCCTCCACTGGAGATTTTGACTTTCACTCCTTTGCTCTCAAACGCTTCCTGAACACTCGAATGACCTTATATTTGATGCAAACTCTAATGGGAAATGAATATCGCAAAATTGTTAAGGATCTAAGCAAGATATAAATGCGGTTTGCAAGCCTTTAGATAGCATGTCTAAGCAGTTACAATTACCAGTTTGTACCTCTTGTAACAGACCCATCATGCCTAACGATGCATGTGTAAGATTTTATTGTCCAAATTGTGGGTATGTTATAATCTGGAGATGTCAGAGTTGTAGAGAATTTGCCAGGCCGTATAAATGTGTAGGATGTGGCTTCGAGGGACCGTAATTAATATGACTAGACTTGTAGCACGAATAAAGATTCTACCAGCAGATTCAGAAACAGATATGGAATCATTAGCAAATGTTCTGAAATCAAATGTTCCTGAGGGTATGGAATTGAAGGCTCACGCTAAGGAGCCAATAGCATTTGGCTTAAATGCTCTTGTAGGTGATTTCCTATTAGAGGATGCTGAAGGAGAAATGGAAAAACTGGAAGAATCCATAAGAAAAATAGAAGGGGCTGGAGAAATTCAAGTCATCAACATTAGCAGACAGTCTGTAAAGATGAAATAATATCTAATAATTAGCATTCGGATTGATTTGAAAAAAAAAGATAAATCTCTCACTGGTCCCCATAAGGCAGCAACTATTAAGATGAAAGTTGCTGAGTGTAAAATTAAAGATGTAGGGAAGAAAAAAGCAATTCTAGATCGCATTTCAATGGAAAAATTGGGAGTTACCGATGGTGATGCAATAGAAATTGCAGGGAAGAAAATAACAACCGTTTCTGTTTTTGGTTTTGATGATAAGAATAAAAAAAACGGATGGATTCATATTGATGGTCAAACACGACAAAATGCAGGTATTAGCCTTAATGATTATGTTTTGGTCAAAAAGACTGATCCCAGACCTGCTGAAAGAATAGTCTTATCATGCAATACTTCTAAGAATTTTTCAGATGAATTTTATTTGTATCTCAATAATCGGTTTGAAGGATACCCTGTGACTAAAGGCGAACAATTTACCCTAAATTTTTTGGGGACATCGTTGGAGTTCAAAGTCCATCGTACAGTCCCTAAAGAGGTGGTAAAAATTACCAAGCTTACCAAGATAATGATCAGAACGGGTGTAGAAAAGCTCTACCACGAAAGTTACCACGTAACATATGAGCAAATTGGTGGCTTGAGAAATCAAATTTCACGTTTGAGAGAAATTGTAGAGCTTCCTCTCAGGCATCCAGAAGTATTTTCAAAAATAGGAATCGAACCACATAAAGGAATTCTACTTTTTGGTCCACCGGGATGTGGAAAAACCCTTATTGCCAAAGCATTGGCAGCAGAATCAAAAGCAAATTTTTATATCATTAATGGGCCCGAAATTGTGAACAAGTATTATGGGGAAACAGAAAGCAAACTACGAGAGATTTTTCAAAAAGCCAAAGAATCGGCTCCAAGTATTATATTCATTGATGAAATTGACGCTATTGCACCTAAAAGAGAGGATACATTTGGAGATGTGGAAAAAAGGGTAGTAGCACAATTACTGGCTCTAATGGATGGAATGTCAGATAGAGGAAATGTAGTTGTATTAGGAGCTACAAACAGACCAGATAGTTTAGATCCGGCTTTAAGAAGACCGGGTCGCTTTGATCGTGAAATAGAAATAGGAATCCATAATGTGGATGGAAGATTCGAAATATTAAAAATTCATACCCATGAAATGCCACTCGATTCAGATATTGAATTAAGAGGTCTAGCAAAACTTTTGAATGGCTATACTGGTGCAGACATTAAGGCCCTATCCAGAGAAGCTGCAATGAAGTCTATAAGGAGAACCCTTACCGATTTTGATCTAGAGAATCAAAATCAAGTCCCCTCTGAGATTTTAAACGGTATAAGAATCAATCAGCAAGATTTCCTCAACGCTATGAAGGAAATTATACCTACTGCACTAAGGGAATTTTACGTAGAACCCACAAATATAACTTGGGATGAAGTCGGAGGTCTAGTAAAGGAAAAAAGTATGCTTCGGGAAAACCTGTTGTATCCAATCATGTCTCCTGAAAAATTTTTGAAAATGGGAATAAAACCAGCTAAAGGGGCATTAATATTTGGTCCATCTGGATGTGGGAAGACGCTACTAGCCAAATCCTTTGCAAATGAAGGATCCATGAATATTATTTTTGTTAGAGGCCCAGAAGTGTTATCAAAATGGGTTGGGGAATCGGAAAAAGCCATCAGGGAAATATTTAGGAAAGCACGATCCTCATCTCCATGCATAGTTGTTTTTGATGAATTGGATTCACTAGGTCGACCACGTACCTCTGATGACATTTCAGGGAATGAAAGGGTTTTATCTCAAATCTTGTCTGAAATGGATGATTCTGGTAACTTTGGGGTTATAGTAATAGGCATTACTAGCAGACCAGATTTACTGGACACTTCGCTTCTGAGACCAGGGAGGTTTGACCTCATAATATTTGTTAACCCACCGGATGAGATTTCTAGGAACGATATTTTGTTAAAAATAACCTCCTCCATGCCCATATCTTCTGATGTAGATCTGAACAAGATATCATCGCTAACAAAAGGATTTAGTGGAGCCGATTTAGTGGCTCTTTGTAGATTTGCAGCAATCAATGCAATTCACAAAAATTCGGAAATGATCTTTAATGTGGATTTCGAAGAAGCACTAAACACCGTAAAACCATCAATAACAAATGATATACATAACTGGTATTCATCAATAGAAAAAAAATTGACAACTGCCATTCCAAAATTTCAGGACAAAATATTTTACGGTTGATACCCTTATAAAAAAAATCTCTTATTTCTAAACCTATAATACGCTCTATGTTAAAATTGATATTGTGAATTATCCTTTAAGAAATATTATATTTGAGAAGATTAAACAACTAGGTACTACTACCGATCAGGATTTATTTAATTCTCTTTCTAAGGATGGTGTTAGTGTATTAGAAGACGAATTTAACAAAGTATTATTGGACCTGGAAATTTATGGTCTCATTAGGGTTAGTTGGTTGACAAAAGATAAAAAAAGGATCGAATTAACAGAATAAAAAAATTAGTCAGGCTCCTTTAAGGTTCGGATTCTTTCTAGAATCTGTAATACCACAATGCGTCAAGGGCAATTGCTACAAAAATTATCACCAGATAGGGAGCTGTAACCTTGTATGCCTTCCATGCTAACTCCGGAGTTGGATTCTTTAAGAGTTTGTAATGGTAGAGAGTCATCAGAGATCCAGACACTGCTGCTACACCTACATATAACATTCCTAATCCAAAAAAATACAACGAAAGTGAATATGGTATTAATATTAAAGAATTAATAAAAATATACTTAGCCGTTACTTGATTGCCATATATAACAGGCAACATAGGTACTTTGGCTTTTGAATATTCTTCTCTTTGTTTGATAGCCAAGCACCAGAAATGTGGTGGTGTCCACATAAACACGATCCAGCCTACCAAAAACCCTAAAACATCTATACTATTAGTGGTTGTTGCCCAACCTGCCATAGCTGCTGCACTTCCAGCGAATCCTCCAATTACGATATTCCAGACAGTCCTCCTCTTAAGAAGTATCGTGTAAATAACTACGTAGAAAAAAATTCCTAACCCTATCATAAAAGTTGCCATTGGATTTAGAGTAAACCATGCGAGGACAACTGAGGTAACACAAAGAGCCAGGCCATATATCAAAACACTATTTGCCTTTAGTCTACCCGATGGAATAGGTCTCTTGGCTGTTCTCCCCATCAAATTGTCAATATTCTTATCATAAAATTGATTTATTGCGCTTGCTCCCATGGAGGATAGAGAACCACTTATAATTAAAAATAATAATTTCCATCCAGAAATATCCCATGCCGCATTAGGAGTACCGTCAAATCTAGTTGCTGCAAGCATAGAAGTAACCGCTGTAATGACAAGTACAATTACAATTCGCGGCTTTGAAACCTCGATATAATCTTTAATTGCAGAAGATTCTACTCGACCACTCAATGACACAGGTTTTCAATAATAAAGACTCCATTCCTGAATTTAACTTATTCGCTGCTCAAAAACATGAATAAAAGCTACAATTACCGCATATCTCTTTTTTTATCTATTTCTTGAATTTTTTCCTTGAGGTCCTCTAATTGCCCGGTAGACCATTTTACAAACCCCTCTATCAATTCCTGAGGCATATTATTTCTTTGAGACACAATTATAAAGCCAGCAAAAATTTTTTCGTATGTTTTACAACAAACAATCATATTTGTTATTGCATCATTAATAAAATCATTATTATTGTTCTTTATATAATTCTCTTTAAATTCATCAAGTAATCTATTAGTTCTTTTCGTTATTTCATCGATAGCGACGGTCTCTTCATATCTTTTATCATTGTCGAACAACTTGAGTGTAGGATTATTGACAAAGGAATATTTATTAATGTATAGAGCATACCAAGCTTCAACAGGTCTCGATATTTTAGTTTAGGTCAGATACCCTAGTGCTATCATCATTATTTTATCAGATAAATGTATCATCATTCCCATGGATCTCACTCAAATCCATTAATTCTTATATTTGTTTATTTTTTTTTACAGCATAATTATTTTTTATTCACTATCTTTTTTTTATCTTGTTTTTTTATTTTGCTAATATGTCCGATTTAGATATGGTCTATAATGATATTAATTCTTTTGGATCTGCGGGAGTCAAGAAATCTGAATTAAAGAAAAAATATCCTGAGGATAACTTTGAGGATACCTTAAATGAACTGGCATCGCAGGATAAAATATGCATATCTAAAAAAGGAACATTTGTATATTGCTGGGGTAAGGATTACTATTTAGAACATTTACTCTCATCAGATATAAAATTCAAGTATCTTTACGATTCCATAATAGGGATCCAAAAGAAACTAAATAACTACTCTGATAGCATATTTAAATATGTAGAAAAAATTGACTGTGAATTAGTGGAAGTTAAGAATTCATTCAATAGAATCGAAGATAAACTAAATAACATAAAAGTTGATTCCAGCAACATTGACTATGATAATACTCAAGTATCTATTGATACATTTAAAGAACACTTTGATACAGCAATAGTGAATCGCTCGACTTCAATAGGTTGGGTAGAACTCTCTTCGGTTAAGGATGAGGTGTGTGAATCCTGTGATCTTTCCAACAATGAGTTTTACAGTCTCGTGGGAGAACTAATTGAGTTATATCCCGAAAAATATGAATTATCATCTGGAGGTTATGAAGGGGTCGTATTGAGAGGAATAGTGCATGGATTTGTGAGGTGTATTTGATGACTCCATATAATCTAACCGTCAATCCTTTTCCTAGTAGTCCCACACCCACTTTATCCAGTGCCAGCATACTTGGGGGTAAAAGGCACATAGCCGCTTTGAATTCAATTAAGGATTGTTTGAATGAACTAAACATAAAATTAAACAGTACGGAACCTTTAAATGAAGATCTTTTTAAAATAATTTCAGTGATCCAAGATGTGGGATCAGGTAAAACACATCTAACATTGCATATGAGGACTTTGTCTGAGATCAATGATAAATCGGTTATTTCATACGTCGACCTTACTCAGGTTCAACCCAGGGAGATTGACAATTTCTTTCATTCAATTGTAAAGGGATTTGG
>DATEIH010000255.1:0-5179 GCA_035279165.1 Candidatus Nitrosocosmicus sp.
AACTCTCGCATTGTAAAGGGCTGTTTAATATTGGACAAACCATTATTAGGAATTTGTTATGGGGGACAGATTCTAGGACTAACTCTAGGTTGCACCTTAAAAAAAATTCAAAAAATTAAGGATACAATCGAAATTGATCTGATTGAACCGACACCCATACTTGACGGATATAAATCTGTTAAAATGTATGAGAGCCATAATTTCTTCATCTCAACCTTATCAGATGATTTTAGACTGTTGGGAAGTTCGTCTCATTGTAATAATGAATTATTCTGCCTCAATAAGAAACCATTATTTGGAACACAGTTTCATCCTGAAAAGAGTGGCAAACCCGGAAGGGACCTCCTGCAAAACTTTCTGAATATGCATTAGGAAGGCTACACGTGATTTCTAGATAATACTCTGCTTACAAGCATTATGATTTTTATTTACTATATGATATAGTTAGGTTGTGTACAAGAATGAAAAAGATAATAATATACAAATAACACTTCCCCTTGTTAGTAAAGATGAAGATAATGTTGTTTTTCCGCTTGTATTAAATGTATTAACAAAATTCTGGGGTGAAATAACTCCAGATGACGAAATATTTCAGAGAAATACCCTATATCCTAGTCATAGAGGTACGATTTTTGTAGAAGGTCTAGAAATTATTGAGAAAAAGTTCAATTTGTTATCCAAAGTATATCGTGGTTCTTTAGATGATTTGAAGAAACGGCTTAGCCAAGGCATCCCTCTAATTGTTATCTTGCCTGGCATAAATGAAACTATTCAATTTGCTACAATTGTGAATGGTTATGATCCTGAGGAAAATCGATTAATTACTTATGTCCCCGAACCTGATTCTTTCGGAGCAATTCCAGAAGAAAAATTTTTTAGTGAATGGGCTCAGGAGGATTTTTTAACCATTATGATATATCCGGAAGATGCCAATGATATACTCAAAAACAGTTCATTTATGTTTGAAAAAACTAATCGAGTTGCCTTAGAAGCTGAAAGACTAAAAATTCAAGGTAAAACCAAAGAAGCACTGCAATTACTTACACAGACTCTTGCTGATAACAATGAAGGAAATGACAATCCACAGATACTACTAATGATAGCTGGCATTCTTAACGAACAAGATGATGAAAAATGTGTAGAACTTTATGAAAGGATTATAAAATTAAATCCAAAATTTTATCTGGCACATAGAGGACTGGGTAATTATTACCTTAAGAGGAAAAATTATTTAAGATCTAAACAACATTATCAAGACGCGATAAATATCAGTCCATCGCGATACGGACCAATTTACAAGAACATTGGAATTACGTTCTCAAATCTTGGTGATGATGTTTCTGCAAAAGAATCGTTTAAACAATATCTTGACCTCGTCCCCAATGCACCTGATCGAAAAAATATTCTCGAATTTATAAATTCATAAATGTTAATCTGAAAAATGTACGTTATTTTGATCAACCTAGTTTACATGGCATTTAAATGAGCAGCAAGGATTTTCCCGTATCCACAAATAACAGTCGTGCTATTGTGATGGAGCCGACAATAAAGTCTACTTCATATTTGAAATTTTTAAAAAAATCGGCTATCATATTGTTAAAATCAAATAACTATAAACCAAAGTCTGTCAAAACCGAAGGTTTCTACATTATAATATTCTTGTATGATAATTCACAACTAGTTCAAGCTGTCGAGTTATTGAGAAAGATATCGGGCGTTTCTTATATATTCATAGGCGAAGCAATGAAGCTTGAATACGATACTTTATCTAGGAGCGTTTTATCAATTGCAAACAAGCTAATAATAGAGGGTGAAAAATACTTTATCAAAATAGAAAAATCTAAATTGACAAGGCCCAAAGATGATGAATTTACATACTTTAAGCATGATTTAGAATTTTTTATTAAAACTGAATTATCTAGTAAAGCAAAAAGTCTTATTCCCGTAGAAGATGCATCTAATGCCGATAAAATTTTGTATATTCTCATTGGAAGCAATATTGCAATCATGAGCTTATTGGTGCTTAAAGGTTCGGATTGCACTCCCTTTAATTACTTACAGAATGTTGTTGTATGCCCTCTTTACGATGATTGTTCTTTGCTGTCGCTAGTACAGGTTTTAGATTCAGGGTATGTACCATTACCCATTTTTTTCTATCGCAGTCGACTTGACCTTATAAAAAAATTGAGAAAATTTGATGAAATAATTGCAAACTACCCAGTTGAAGATTTAACATTTTACTTATTCTCCATGTATGATACGCACCGGCTGTCGGTCCGACCTGCGTATAGACCATCTAAGATAGAAGATGATGTCTTCAAACAAAAAAATGGTCCAAATTACCGGTTGATATATGAGCAAGTTATTATCAGGATCTTACTGCATACTGATTTTACCTCTAAATTTGTAAGTTTTCCGTTTATTCCTTATATTCATCCTCACTGGTTTATTCAAAAAAACATAGAACTTTTTCACCAATCAAAAAAAATACTTTTAACCCCTCTTTTGTTTAGTCTTTCTCCACGAACATTTGAGAAGAAACTAACAGCAATAATTGGAAAAAGCTCTTCTATCGATGAAAGTATTCCTGTTCAATATACTTTAGTTGACAGTGAACCAAAGGATTTTGCAAAGGCCGAGAATAAATATACAAATCTAATTAGCCCATTTGATTTTAAGAAATTTTCATTAAACATACGAAAGAATGATATCTTTGATATTTTGGATTCCATCTAGTTTGTCACTTAATTTCATTAGATTTAATATATTGTCTTTATAAGATTTATCAGAAATCAATTCATTTACTGCATCGATAAGCATGGTTTGATTCATTTTTTTAGAATTAATTGCCTTACCTATGCCTAGTCTTTCGATCTTCGATGAATTTGACATTTGTTCCCCGTGACTTTGAATAGGAATGGAGATAATCGGTTTTCCGTATTGAATGGCTTGAGATATAGCTGTGTGTCCTCCACGCATAATTATGATATCTGAAAGAAAATATATTTCGTCTTTGTATGGACACCACTCAAAATACCATATATTATTAGATATTTTTCTTGGGACTGTATTACCGTTTGATTTTCCTTCCGAAAATATAAACTGATTTGAGGGTTGTTCTTTAAAAGCATCTATTAGCTTTTTTATTATAGGCATCCTAGTGCCCATGGGACCACTTATGTGAACAAATATGAGTGGTTTTGTATTATCAATTTTCAAGGCTTCTTTAGTTTTTGAAAGACTGACATCAGTAATTCTTGCCCTTGGGGTTACGAACCCAACATAGTCTACTTTAGACTTTATTGCTCTTACGGAATTTATTGTACTCTCTGAGATTGTGTAAGGTGGAGGTAGGTCGGGTATTAGAATTCTATCTGACATACTCCAAATCCCTCCCATTAGCTCACCATTACAAGTTTCATAAAATCTCCCGGCCTTGAACTCTCTTAATCTGGGAGTTAGTAAAAGCTTTACCTGATTAATTATCAAGATTTTTGGTAGGTTGAGAAGTCTAGCGGCTATAAGAGGAGATAACCTAGAATCAGATATTATAATCTGGGGATTGAATTTCTTCATATACTTTATTTCTTTATTTATTTGGACAGGTAAATTGACTAGCCATTGCGGTATTTTATTTATATTACTCATAACTGAAAATTCACCATCTCTTCCCCACATGAATTCCACTGGGGGAACCTTTTCACACTTATATCCTTGGCTTTCGATGTAATTACAGGCCTCGCCGAAGGAGGAAAAGCGCATTTCAAAACCGGGTTTTTTCATATTTTCTGCTAAGGTCAAGAGTCTACTGGCGTGACCTAAACCCACTCCGTATGGTGCTAAATAAACCCTTTGCAACATAAACACGATTTTTGAAGGCATTAAAAAGTGTTCAGTTAAACAGCATAGTCCATAACCTATAATCTACAATGATTTTACGAAACAACAAACATTTTCATCTCGAATGTAACACAAATTTCCTTTATTAAAATCATGATAGTATAAGTGATTACCTTGTCTCATCTTTGGAGTTATCTTATTCGTTGATTTGTTGACCATTCGTTTTAATTTTTGAGATTTCAGGAATCATCCAGATAAATTTTGTATGAATGCAGTTATTTGATTGATCTGCTTCACACTGTAAATCCCCACTTACATAGAATACATCAACTAGTATTTTTTTCTTGATGTCTTTTAGAGTTATTCTGTTCCCTTGGTATGAATCAACCGATAAGGATGGAGCAACCCTTGCCAGGAACTCCTCTTTCTCTAAATAGCCTTGCAAAAAATCGTTTACATATTCCTTAATGTTTAAGCGTTTTTGGTTTGCTCTCTGCTTCATCTTCTCATAATTCTCAACAAAGATTTCCACAGTAACCACGCTCCTTCCACCCCTCTTAACTGGCATAGATTCTGAAAGCATGTGCTTCTGTTTAATAATTTCGATGCACATGTATAACCATAACGCTAGATTTTCCTACACATTATAACATGTGAAAACATAACTTAGTATGTTATTTAAATCATGATATTATTGCAGTTGCCTTTTCCAGCGTACAAAAAAAATTAGGAAAGAGAACGCAAAACTTAACAAAAAAATGATAACTATCAAAATGATAGAAAAGCACAGACCATCAGAAAGGTGAGTCGATGTACTAAATCTAAAGTACAATCAAAAAGCCTGAGAAGGTTATCTGAGTATTTGCAAGGAGCTGAATTTTTACACACCTTTGGCCCTTGATATACTGACACTCTCTACCAGTATTCCTCCTTGGCTGAATAAGCTACTGCTTTTGTCAATACTATCCGTTGTAAAGTATTAGAAAGTCTACTTAACAACAACATTCACGAAAATTGAAATCAGACTTTAGGTGCGGGTTAATTTAGTATTTTTTACAAGGTGTGAAGGTGTTTGATCGAGGTCCGCAATGTTGTTAGCCAACCATCTTTTAATTTTTTACATTCCATCCTATATATCGATATCTTCTGTAGGTAGAATAAACTATTTACGTAATAAGTCCTAACTAGTCGGTGCTTAAATCAATGAAATTGATGCGGATAATCCTTAATTCATTCTTGCATAATATTATCATGTTATAAACCTTATCTAAATGTTAAGCAATAACTATGTTCTGATATTTTTTGTTTCAATGCGTTGAATTATCTTCAGTGAGTGCTA
>DATEIH010000256.1:0-6284 GCA_035279165.1 Candidatus Nitrosocosmicus sp.
ATCTTTTAATATAGATTTATACTTTGTAATATACAGGCTCTCAGAAAATATAATATTAATCATAAGAATTCTTTTAAAGTACAAGTATCATAAATTTCCCTCAGGCAAATGGCTTTAGGTCAACTTCGACAAAAAGTAATAAAAATGATCGCCAAAACAGTGAGCGTATAATTTACTATAGATTTAATTTCTACGGAGATGTGTTTTCAAATTACTCAATAGTTGGTGGATCTAAATCGAAGTAAAGGAGAGTTGTTACCACTTATGCAGTTTTTAAGCCATACGTGCTATTAAAAGACACACTAATATCCGAATTGGAACATTGTTCATCCGTAGCAAACTATTTAATCCAACTTGACCTGATTATCGATCATCTTGGCTGACGGTGTCTTTGTAACTGGGATTGATACTAATATTGGAAAAACATTGATAACTGCCTCACTGGCGTGGAAATTCTCAAAGGAAATAAACAAGATCTGTGTCATGAAACCATTTGCTACAGGTATTTCAGAATATTCAAACAGGTTCAAGTCCAAAGATTTAGCAATTTTGACTAGGGCTATCAAGCTTGACGAAAAACAAGAGAATTTGAATCCATATTTTTATCCTTTACCTTGCTCACCGCATATGGCCAGCGCAATGCTAAACTTACCTCAGCCATCAATAGAGAATGCGATAAAGAAATTCAAATTATTGCGGAAAAAGTATGATTATCTTTTAGTTGAGGGAATAGGTGGGATAATGGTCCCAATTAATGACAAACATACATTGCTTAACTTTATCAAACTAACAAAGCTAGAAGTTATAATCATAGCGACTCCTAAATTAGGAGCATTTAACCATATATTACTTACTGTAAAAATTTGTCAATCAAGTGGTATTCCTATAAAAGGGATCGTAATAAATAAGATGCCTAATAATCCAAGTCAAATTGAGGAAGGCATTCCCACTTTTGTCAGCGAATATACAAAAATTCCTATAATTGGGGTAATCCCAATGATGAAATTTTCCAAAATGAATGAATCAACTTTCTCCAGGGTCTCAAAACTAATTCATATTAATCCCTCTAATTAACCTCATATCTATTTGTAAATGGATAATTCGTTATACTGTTTTGTCTGTTTATAAAGTACACTTAAAGCTTTTTTTTATTCAAAATATGCTTTATAGTCTAACTACTCTTTCTAATTTATCAGCCATTTCGATAGGAAGAGACCACATATACCAAAATTGAAATTGATAAATCTCTTGATTAGTATCTCACACGTTTAAGGTGTAGTTCTAAATAATCATATTTTCCCTAATTTCTTGACATACAACTTATAGGCTTCCAAATACGATTTCTTATCTCCAATATCCATAAAACTACCTTCTTCCACTATGAATGACTTCACTTTCTTTTTTGACCTTATCGACTTTCTTACTGCCTCATCCATTCCAAAGGAAGTAGAAATAGGAATCAAATCCAAGAATTCTGGTTCAAATACGTAGCATCCTATATTTATCAATCCAGAAATTTCAGGTTTCTCCTTCCACTTAGACACAAGCATCTTTTCATTGTCGGCAAGCTCAATAAAACCATATTTGAGATTGGTTTTATACCTTGAAAGAGCCATAGAAATAAAGGCCTTATCTGTGAAATGGTTTTCAATCATCTTATCGAGAGGGAATTCATAGACTGAATCGCCGTATAAACAAACAAAGGGTTCACTTAAGTGAGCAGCAGCAGTTTTTAATTGTCCAGCAGTGGCCAATGGCCTATCTGATCTGGAATACTTTATATTTATCCCGAACCGGTTGCCATCTTCAAAATAATCTTCTATAGATCTGTGTAAATAACTCACACAAATGATTATCTCATTTATCTTTTTAGATTTGATTAGCCATTCTATCAAATATTCAAGCAGTGGTTTATTGCCCAGCGGCAACATTGGTTTTGGAATAAAGAATGTATAAGGTTGGAGTCTTGTGCCTAGGCCACCAGCTAATATTACTGCTTTCACAAAAAATAAGAATACTAGTCATTATTTAAAATATTAGTTCTTAACATAACCTTTTAGAACTATTCTTATTTTTTCTAAAACCTCTTTAGGATTTTGTCCATAAATAATGACCATCGGCTCCTTTCCAAAATCGCCATCGTGATAAACAATCTCTGCATCCGTTTTTTGTCTAAAAGCTTCACTAATTCCCCACAGTATGGAAGAGCCTTCTATTTTCTTAATCGATCTTGTTTCTTTACTTCTAGAATAACTAGAGCACTTGAAACTGTTTTGGCAAATATTTACGATTTCTGCATTGTTCCGAATATTAATAGCAGATCTTATCAATGGATTGAATTTAACGGCTGCCAAAAGTGCATTCGATACATGAAAAGAAGCCCCGAATTGGACGACATTTGGAGTTCTAATCTCTTTTCCCAAATTAGTTAACCTACCTAAAACCCCTGCAATATTGCTGAAATTTTTGGGTCTCTCCACCGAATAAACAAAGTTTGTCTTGGTCTCAGGTACAAGTTTATAAAAATTAGACATTCTTTCTAATTTTGTTACACAATGTTGCAATTCTACTAGAACTTTGAATTTTTCTGAATTCTCATACATGCAATCTAGGGGATTTGAGACGGGCACCCCATCTCCAATTCGGTTTGAGCTTCTTAATGCCTCATACACGTATTTATTAGAAAGTTGGAATGAATCACCAATACTATACCCTTTGGCTAAAAAGGAAGCAATAGCAGCTGAAAAGTTACATCCGGTACCGTGAGTTTCGTCTATTTCCAATCTTTCATGTACGATTTCCTGTGGCATAGTCATTTTATCTTCGAAAAGCAAGTCAATCACCTTCGTATCGTGGGTGGTATTATGACCACCTTTAATAATTATATTAGAAGACCCTAACTTGAAAATCTCTATTGCAGCCTTAGTCATATCTTGCCTGTTGCCTATTTTGATTTTTGAGAGAAATTCGGCCTCCCTAAGATTAGGGGTTATCACATGCGCCAACGGAATAATCTCCCTTTTGTACTGCTCAAATGAATCCTCATCTAATAATTTGATCCCGGTACCAGAGGATATTACTGGATCAACTACAATAGGGTTCTTAAAATTCTTTAAAATGGTCTTGATTATATTTATTATTGATTTACTATACACAACTCCTATTTTTATGACATCTGGTTTGATATCTTCTAAAGTAGTAACTATCTGATTTTTGAAAAATTTTGGTGGTACTACGAGGATATCAGAAATTGTCTTGGTATTCTGGGCAGTTAGTGTAGTTATTACTGTCGTCCCGTATACGCCCAAAGCCGAAAATGTCTTTAAGTCAGCCTGTATTCCCGCGCCAGCAGATGAATCACTTCCTGCAATCGTCATTACCTTTTTCAATCTATCGATGCACCCTCCCTTTCAGTTGTTGCAAGCTCTAAATTAATGTCACTTGTTAGCAAGAAATGTATTTACTTGTGATTAGGTAAGAAAAAATTGGAAGTATCTTTGCGTTTGAGATAAAATACAACTCTAAACCAATTATAGTGTAATTTGGATGAAAAGATCGTGATGCTTTTTAGAGTTCACTTGTATTCTCATTAACATATAATAACTAGTTTTGTAATCGACATTATCTTGAAAATCCAAAGGATAACAAGCATAAGATCATAACTGTTAAATATGCATTTCATGTCAATTTTTCTGATTATTATTGAGTAAGCCTATGGACCTTGGTAGTTTAAAAGTGGGTTCTTATATTATTATCGACGGAGAACCATGTAGAATTGTATCCTATGATCATAGCAAACCGGGTAAACATGGTTCTGCTAAAGCCAGAGTGGCAGCAATGGGTGTTTTCGACGGTTCAAGGCATAGCTTAGTTGCTCCAGTTTCCGCAAATGTTGAAGTTCCACTCATAGACAAAAGGAGTGGACAACTCATATCAGTTGCTGGCCAAGTATTACAGATTATGGATTTAGAAACATTCGAAGTTTTTGAAACTTCTGCGATTGAAGATGAGATTAGAGATAAACTCAACCAAGGTGGCGAAGTTGAGTATTGGAAAGTATTAGAACGCGTGAAGATTGTACGAGTAAAAGGATAAAGCAGAAGTATATAAATCCTGACTTAGAGGATACTACCTCTACTACTCTTGCTCAGAACTAAGAATATCACAAGGCGAGCATATATATACACTTTCCATTGACCATAATGGTCAAAATATGACAAAACATTGCACATTTGAATATTCTTTTATCTCAGAATTTATGAAAAACTTCAAAAAGTATGTTATGATGCATTTAAATAATAATAATGTTCACATTATTTAATTGGAACAGCAATCGAAAATTAAGTTTGATCTTCATTTACCACTTATATTAATTCATACACCCTACGGGTTAAAATTCTTTGATAAGATTTCACAGACGAGGGCTGCAAGGTTTTATGCAAAATTCAATACTTATTTGATGCCCCTTATTACGATTATGGCTTTATTCCTAATCATTGGCTCTGTTGCTGCACTATTCTCGAGTGAAACTATTAGAGAGGGGGCTCGTGGAGTCGGACCTCAGGCCAATTTGTTGATTCCGGGCCTAAATCCTTATTTGCCAATATGGGAAGGATGGGTGGCATTGGTGGTTACTATAATAGTCCATGAAGCTGGGCACGGAATAATCGCTAGGGTTTACGGTGTTAAGGTCGAATCTACTGGACTAGTGTTATTTTTAGGTATTCCAATTGGTGCCTTCGTGAATATTGAAAGAGACGAACTTAATAGGATTTCAACCAAACAGAAAAGTTCTATCCTGACGGCCGGTCCTATGACAAACATAGTATTAGCTGTTATTTCTTTAGGAGTCATACTTTTGATAACTTCTACTTTGGTAATAACAAAGCCTATGGACCCTGCATTGTATGGGGTAGTTGTAACAAATGTCAATAAAGGTTCTCTTGCGGAATCTATAGGTCTTGACAAGGGGACAACAATACAACAAATTCAGAATAACCAGATTCGAAATCCGGTTCAACTAAACGATAACTTAAACGCAAATTTGGGAAAATTGGTTACTATAGGAATTATAGATGAGAATGGAGCGAAATCGACAAAACAAGCTACCCTTCCTCCACAAAGAGAGCCTGGAAAGGGAATCTTAGGGGTTTCCATCACTCCAGTTGCAGACCCAAAAGAAGTATTGGATCGATACAACTCAATGATTTATACGTCACCATTAGGTTTGCTTGCTCCACCAACTTTTGTACAAGGTATGGTGCCTTATTCTGACTTTATGGCCGACAAATATACTTCTCCAATATTTGGTTCATACTACACTATACCTGCTAGCTTATTCTTCTGGCTTTGGTTCATAAATTTCAATGTGGCAATTTTTAATGCTTTGCCAATTGGTCCACTTGATGGAGGCCAACTGTATAATACGTTGATAGACAAGAAAACTCAGAACAAAAAAGGAATTATCAAGCATGCATCAAAAATACTTACTTACGGGATGGTAATAGTAGTTGTACTTTCAATCGCATTGCCATACATTTTGAAATAAAAGAGATTAGCCAGTGATTG
This sequence comes from Candidatus Nitrosocosmicus sp., assembly GCA_035279165.1. GTDB lineage: Archaea > Thermoproteota > Nitrososphaeria > Nitrososphaerales > Nitrososphaeraceae > Nitrosocosmicus. The sequence goes on from DATEIH010000256.1 coordinate 5,569, forward strand.
AACATTGAATATAACGTCTAAACATGAATGATCTTCTACAAAAGTGTCATAAGATCAAACCTTTTTTTATGCTTTGTACCTACCTTAATGAAATGATGATACCTAGAAATATCAAGCAGTTTTTGCATTCTCTGCATTGTTTGTTTGAACTAATGTAGCTTAAACATTCGCATCCATGTAGTAGTTCCGAATAAATTATTTTCCTTGGACCATTTGTACAGTGCTAGACAAACATCTATAATAGAATGAAAAAAAATAAGATCATTGAAAACTTCGCTTTTAAATTTTAAATTCTTTTATTGTATTAATCATGATGAAAAAAAATATCCATTGTATTTAGAAAGCTATTTAACAGATCCCTTGAATGAGAACGAGTGCTATGAAGGGTTTCTCATTTGTCCGGAGTGTAGTAAGAAATTTCCCATAATTGAGGGCATTGCGATACTGATAGGCGATATAGTAAAGTATGCCTCAAAGCGGGTTTCAACATTTGGTAAATGGTTTTCAAATTCAAAGACCGTAGAGATGAAATCTTTCTTAAAAAATTTGTCATTGGATTTAGACCAGAATAATCAAAAAGAGGATCGATACGAGGAAGACGGTCTATATTTCCAAAGTTACAAATGGCTTCATAATGAAAATTTTGAAAGTGATAAGTTTCTCCACCTTATGAGGTGGAAAATAAAACCATCCGATGTTTATCGAAAACTGACATC
>DATEIH010000257.1:0-3083 GCA_035279165.1 Candidatus Nitrosocosmicus sp.
TACCACTCTAAAGCTTCATTATATCTTCCAAGACTGTGTAAGGCTCTACCCTTATTATTTAGAGCGTTTACATTTTTAGGATCCACTTCCAAGGCCTTGTCATACCACTCTAAAGCTTCATTATATCTTCCTAATTTATCAAATACGGCACCTTTATTATTTAGAGCATTTACATTTTTAGGATCCACTTCCAATGCTTTGTCATACCACTCTATAGCTTCACTATACTTTCCAAGACTATATCTTGCCTTGCCCTGGTTGTTTAAAGATATGGCATCATCCGGTTCTATTTTTAGCGCTTCATCATACCACTCGATAGCTTCACTGTATCTTCCCTGGGTATAGTACACCCAACCCTTATTGTTCAGAGCATTTGCATGATTTGGATATAATTTTAGAGTCCTATCAAAATACTCTAGAGCCTCATCATATCTTTGATGCTTATAGAGTCCGGTACCTTTGTTATTTAAAGCGTTCACGTAATTAGGATTTACCTGCAGCGCCCGATCAAAATACTCGATAGCGTCACCGTATCTCTCAAGAGTGTACAATATCTCCCCTTTGTTATTTAGCGCGTTTACATGATTAGGATGTATTTTTAGCGCCTTGTCATACCAATCTATAGCCTCGCTGTACCTCCGTACCTTATTCAAGGTAAATGCTTTATTGAGTATCGCCTCAAAATAACGCCCATCTGTTTGTAGAATCTTGTCGTAACATTCAAGGGCGTAGTCATATTTACCCAAATAAAAAAATTGGTTTCCCATTAATATTAAATGCTTTAGCTGTAAGTCATGTTTTGAAATTTGTAATTCTCCTATCTTTATATCAAATATCCTGGTTTTGCACTCAGCTTCAATTTTTTCTACCTCGTCCAAAATGTTTTGACAGGGTTTGACAAGTGCATCAGATGAGGCTCGTAATTCCTGGGCCTTATTTTTATTCTTTTGAAAGTTATCAGCTAATAGTTGGTACAATAGATTGGATTTATGAGATAATGTTTGAAATAGCTCTAAAAGCTTTCCTGAACCTTCTGATTTATCATCAAATATGACTGTATTTTCAAATATTGTATAATTTAGTGGTTGATCATCAAAAATTGCTGTCCCAGATGAAGGAGTATCATTTATACCCTCTGTAGACTGGGAGGATGAAATCTGACCAGTTTCATTTGTATTGTCCTGATCATTAGGAGGTCTCAGATCGATTCCGCATCCGGGGCATATAGTCCCAGCATCCGAATCAAGAGAGTAACCACATTGATGACAAAATGACATTATTATCCTTATGGTCTCTATGTATAAAAGATAATTGCAAAAATTTACTATTAAATATCCACAATTGGAGTCTCTCCCCTCAAAGGCAAGAAAAAAATTTCTAAATTAGTCACAAAATTAACTATAACATCTACAAAATAGGGATAATTACATTAACATCAAACCCAAATAATTCGCACTACTCATCTTTAATCCATCCAAGGATATATTATTTGAGAGCCAATGTCGGAATAGGAATTTTATAACCTGGTTCATTTCAACCGATAAGATAAATCATTTGATACACAGCATATCAAAAAAAATTATCAATATCTGAAAAAACTTTATACATCTAAGGGAGGAGGATTATGAATTGGATAATTCAAATTCTTTAACAGAAATTCTGTTTTCACCAAAGGAATATTGACTTTCAAATATAGAGACTAAAGAATACAAAAATCAAAACCACTTTATTCAAATTTATTAACATTCGCAAGGAAGACAAAGCATTGGCAGGGGGAGGAGAATCAAAGAGAGCAATCTATGCTGCATTATTTGGTAATTTGGCAATTGCCATTTCAAAGTTATTTGCAGCGTTATTTACAGGCAGTACTTCTATGTGGGCTGAAACATATCATTCGTTTTCAGATACTTTCAATCAGGTACTTCTTTTGGTAGGTGTGAAGACAAGCAAGAGGGAGGCAAACGAAGAATATCCGTTTGGATTTGGCAAGGAACAATTCTTTTGGTCATTTGTTGTAGCTATACTAATATTTGGAATATCAGGAGTTCTGTCCTTAAATCATGGTATCAGTTATTTTTTAAGTGATCATAACACGCATGAAGTAAAAAATACGTTAATAAATTATGTGATTTTAGCGATTGCATTTGTCTTTGAAACAAACGCGATTAGAATAGCCTTTGGAATACTTAGAAAGACAATTAAAGACAGAGGTGATAAATTAACTTTATCCGTATTTTTCAAAGAGCTTAAAGAAAATAAAGATCCTGTTATTATAACAGTAATTGTAGAGGATGCCGCTGCTCTTCTTGGAATATTAATTGCAGCAGTAGCGTTGGCCCTTTCTGATCATACTGGAAACCCCGCATATGACGCTATAGGTTCTCTCCTAATTGGGATACTCTTGATGGGGTTTGCATTATTTTTGGCCAGGGAAAATCGGAGTATGCTAATTGGTGAGGCAATGTCTAAACGAGATTTAAAAAAGATCTACGATGCAACATCAAGTATCTCAGAAGTAAAAAAGATTAAATCCATTCGTACTATGCATCTTGCAGCTGACGATGTTCTGATTGCCATCGAAGTAATTCTTATTGAGAACTTGAGTACTGTTGCAATCGAATCCGTTATTGAAAATATTGAAACCAGAATCAAAGAGGCTATATCTTATACTAACCAATCAAAAATATATATTGAGTTAGCAGGAGATAACAAGTAAAAGCCCGATAATTGCAATTTGGATTTGAAAGTATACTTATAGCTTTACTTGTAATGAAAACATTCTCTAATATTGATCGTCAAATAGTGTAAAGAAATTAAGACTAGTGATATCGCTGTCCAAATTCATTGAAAACAAGTTGTCGATAATTTATTTTATATTTGAGTTACTAAATATTAGTATAAATTTTAACAATATGATTCATACCCATTTCAAACAAATAATGATCCTTTAGTTGAATCCAATTTCTAAGTAGTCAGTCTAACTAGTCGTAAATTGGTAGAATAATTATTAATTTCAACAATCTTTATCGTTTAACATGAAAAGGTAACATAGGCTTCCGTTTTCTTTTATCAAAGTTTCATAG
>DATEIH010000258.1:0-2115 GCA_035279165.1 Candidatus Nitrosocosmicus sp.
ATCATATCATTTTACACATCTATTATTGACTTTTGGTGGCTATAGATGCCGATGTGATCAATGAATCTAATAAACCACATATATCATATTGGTAACATTTTATTTGAGAAACAAATACTAAATCTAATTTAAAAAATAAATGAACAGGCTTGAAATCAATTAGAATTTCCTATTGAAAAATAGGATCAATTATTGGAAGAAAAGCCCTTGGAATCTAATTGGAGAGCCAAATTTGTAGCAATTGCGTTGGCTTTAAGCATCACCAGTTCAATGGTGTCAGGAGAAGTATATCCAGATTCTGAAGCTAAGGATAACGCATGCTGTTTTGCCTTTGAGAGGATAAACGGCATTGATTCCTTTGTGAAGTATACTACTTCTACTGAAAGAGATAAGGCCTCCTGGAAGGATTTTACTAATTCCTGTACGTAATCTGAAACTACTATCTTAAGGTCCTTTTCCTTAAACTCGAGCCCTTCAGAAATCGCAAAGTTAACTGAGACTCCTGCCTCGATTGGTTTAACATCCAGCTTACTTAGCAAAGCTGCTAACTTTTGGGGTATAACATCACCGGCTTTGGCAACGACCGTGTCTTTAGAAACCCAAATCGTCCCTTGATCAATTTTGGTTGGGACATTAGATTCTTTGAATTCCGATAATACTGGACCAGGATTTATACCTGTATTTCCAGCGGGAATGACAAGCTCATTAGGAGCAATATCACCTCCTTTGGCTGCCATGAATATTTTGTTTTTATCAAATGTTAAATTCATTTTAAACGGGCTAAGGTTGGTAAACATTAATGCGCATTGTCCCTCTAACTCCTTATTGAGGAATTCCAATCCTTTAACATCTTTAAATATTTCCTCAAAAGCTCGTTGTGCAACCTTGTTCTTAATGGTAATTATCTTGATCTCATTTCTGAATTTCTTTCTAATTGTCATAAGTTGAGCTGACCTCACTTTTGTCATCCTCGAGAGGGCTATTACATTATAAGATTTTGCTAGATTTTGCAAGGTCTGATACAAATTTACTTTCCTCTCTGGATAAGATGATCTACCCAACTTATTGATAATAGCTGTTTGACTCATTACGATTATCCCCTTCTTATTTTCCAAGGGTACTTGCTTTTAGTGCTTTACCCATAGAAAATTTTATTATAGCGTTTCTAATGTTTTTCTCTCCTTGGGGGAGTTTTTTTTCAACAGAAGCAATAACTGCACTAGCATTTGCTACTAGCTGCTCATCAGTCATTGATTCATCTCCTATCTTTGTTGACATGTTTAATTGATTTTTGGACCTTATTCTTGTTGACGATCTCAACCTTGATGCTATATTTTCAATTGGGGCACCATAAGGAACGGGGGTGGGCATTTTACCTTTTGGACCCAAGAACTGACCTAATGAACGACCAACAGATGACATCAATGTGGCGTCTGCCAGGAAAAAGTCATAAGAGCGGACTATTTTTCGAGCCTCTCTTCTATTTGTCCCGAGCCTATCCAGAGTATCAGGCTCCATTACCTGATCAACGCCTGCTTTCTTTGCTCTTAATCCCATGTCTCCGGTTGCAAGCATGCATAGTGAAGATCCTTTCTTAGTTGGATTAGGCAATACTACAATTTCGTTCACACTGAATCCTTTTTTGACATCAATATCTTTTAATACTAAAGTTATTTCAGCCGATTGAGCAAAATTTCTTTTTGGAGTGGCCTCTCTTGCCTTTTTTACAAGCTCCGTTAATTGATCATTGTTAAACATGAATATATAATGTAGACGCGCAAAGGCCATTTAAAATCGTTTTTACGACAACTGAAATATACAGTGATTCTCCCTACCTATCTAATCGTTTGCAGCAATTTTTTCACCATCTTCAGGTCACTTTATATCTCATAATGAGATTCAAAGAAATCTGAGCGGTTAATATTATCATCGCCTCGATTAAGAGACTTTTGTTACTGATGGAAAGCATAGCAAAATAAGACAGGCTGATAGATCAAAATGTTATTTATTCATGTAAGGGCAGGATATAGTGAAATTTGCTTAAAATTAATCAATAATAAATTTAAGGGGAATCATCTACGGTCACAAGAATTATTAGCGATATACTAAAGCTAT
>DATEIH010000259.1:0-5066 GCA_035279165.1 Candidatus Nitrosocosmicus sp.
CTTCTTCCTACTCCTAGTTCAGTAAAACCTGATATCAGGCTAGTTTCCGCAATGATACGTTGAACAAACGGATATAAATCGAAAAATTACGGTGTTAATTATAAATTGACCACAATAGAATTTGTTGTTCCATCAGTTTTAAACAAAGGTGCAGGAGAAAAAAAAATGTCTATTGATGCTTCAACTTTGGATGAAGCATTCAACATTGTATCCGGTATTATGGGTGATGATTTTAAACGTAGAGTTATAGACATTAACGGAAAGCCTAGAGCATTAATTAATATTTATATTAATGGAAAAAATATGCGGTTTAATAATGCAGGGATGAGTTCAGTCTTAAAAGAAGGTGATTCTATTTATATTCTGCCTGCAGTTGCCGGTGGAGCTGAAATAACTAATCAAGATATGTTGAGATATTCGAGGCAAATTATGCTCGAGGAAATTGGTTATGTCGGTATGGAAAAACTCAAAGATACAAAAATATGTGTTGTCGGTGCAGGAGGGATAGGAAATCCTGTATTAGCTCAATTAGTTGGAATGGGAATAGGAGAGATTCGACTAGTTGACAGAGATGTAATAGAGATCTCTAATCTTCATAGACAACATTTGTACACGGATGCAGATATAGGAAAGGTAAAAGTTGAAGCCGCATTGGAACGTTTACAGAAAATGAATCCCGGCATTAAGATAGAAGCTATTCCCATTTCTGTTACTAAATTTACCGCTGAAAAAATAATTAAAGGATGTGATATAGTTATTGATGCCTTGGATAGTATCGATGCTAGATATGCTCTAAACGATGCTTGCTTAAGACTAGGTATACCTTTTATATATGCTGGAGCACTTGGAATGGTTGGTTCAGTCTGTACTATCCTCCCAAATCAGAGTGCTTGTCTTAGATGCATCTTTCCCGAATTGACTGAGGATGAAATGCCAACATGTAGCACCGAGGGAGTACATCCGTCAATTCTTTATCTTGTTTCTGGCATACAGGTATCTGAAGCAGTAAAAATCGCAATTGGACAGCAGCCATCATTAGTCAATAAATTATTATACGTAGATCTAAATGATTTGGTTTTTGATAAAATTCAAATGAATAGACATGATGAATGTCCATCCTGCGGATTGCATGTAAAACAAAAAGATATCAAAATACCATCTATTATGATAGAAGAATTATGCGGAAGAGATCGAGGCAAGAGGACATACACCGTTACCCCAGCCCAAATTACAAACGAGGTTGATTTATCAAACATTTTGAAGATCGCCGAATCTAATGGGTATATATTGAAATCAAAAGGCAATTTGGGTATAACAGTGTCCTTTCAAAATCAACTACTTATTAGCTTCCTTACAAGTGGAGCCGCCACGATTGTGGGAGCAAAAAGCGAAGAAGAAGCATTGTCTATCTACAATACTTTTACGGAGGAATTGAAACCACTAAGTTAGCTAGTATTTTTTTATTACTTTGTAATATTTTATAGAGATCAGTTTTAATATTTGGTATTTTATTTCACTGTATAGATATGTCTTTAGAAGTTCAATATTTTCCTATTATTCTTAATAAAAAAGAGAAAATAATGGTAGCTGATGATCGCGCTCTATCTCTAGATGATGACACTTCAAAATCTGATAATTTAGATAATAACGAAGATAAAAAAGAAGAATTAGAAAAGGAATTAGAAGAAGATGAAGAATTAGAAAAGGAATTAGAAGAGGATGATGAAGAGGATGAAGAATTAGAATTAGAAGAGGATGAAGAGGAGGATGAAGAGGAGGATGAAGAGGAGGATGAAGAGGAGGATGAAGAGGATGAAGAGGATGAAGAGGATGAAGAGGATGAAAAATCGAATCGCACAAATAGAAAGGAAACGATGAGAAAGAGTTCTGAGCATAGGGACATTGATTTAACTCCAATAACTAAAAACTTGGAGATCATTAGTAAGAATGTAGATAAACTGTTTAAAGAAATTCAAAAGATACAGAAAGTAACGCAACCATTACAAAAAGGTCTCAATTCTATTGAAAAGCAATCCGTATCTTTTAAACAGACTCAATCTTTACTTAAGGAAATGGATAAAAGGATACTAAAAATAGAGAGAAATGTTGCCACCAAAACAACAAAAAATACCCCTTCTAGTTCCAGGACATCCACCAAAACAACAAAAAATACCCCTTCTAGTTCCAGGAAATCGACTTCTAAATCTTCAAAGAAATCAGCTGACAATAAGAACAAGAGAAATAAGTAGATAGATTAAAGACTATTACCATTTTCTTCCATTTTCTTCTCTGATACTATAATAAAGATATTGCTGGGCATATCCAGAATATCTTCCATAATGTTCTCTAATTTTTTTCGATAACACTCTATATTGGTTGGGAGTAATCTTTTCCTTTATTTTCATATCTTCGTCTAAGATTTGATTCAATTTTTTTTGAAAAAATTTTATTATCCAAGTATCAATTGGAAATGCTTCTAATTTGTTTAAAGAAAATAACAATATACAATCTGCTATTTTGTCTCCTACTCCACTTAGCTTCAATATTTCTTGTTTTGCTTTATCGTAATCCATTTCTGCTAATTTTACCATATCCGTTTCTTGTCTTACTATTTCTCTTACCGTTTTTATTACAAATTCTGCTCTATATCCTAATCCACAAAGTAAGAGTTCTGATATAGAAGTAGTGTATAGCGTTCTTAGACTTGGAAATGTATAAAATTCATTACCATCCCATTGCACTTTTTTTCCAAATTTCTTGGAGAGATTTCTCAATATCAGACGAATTCTTGGAATATTATTATTACTAGAACATAGGAATGATATAATACATTGATTTGGTCTTTGTCTCATAATTCGTAATCCCGGATATTTTTTCGTTACGTTGTCTATTATTGAGTCCTTTCCAGAAATTTCATTCATAATCCGATCGTATTTGTCATCTAATCTAAAAACATGTTGTTGCCAATTCTTTATTTTAGGAAAAGAATCAAATTCATATGCTTTTTCACCATTGTTTTCATATTCGGTTATTTTTAATATCGATTCTTCATATATTCCATACCATGATTTATCTCTTTTTTCCCAAAGAAAGGATTGCCCGCTATTAATGGTTGAATTAATATTGAGGGTATATCTGTTATTCAATTGTTAGAAAATTTACTGGTGGGGTTGTTGTTATATGTAATATCACATTCTTTTCTTGGTTAAACCGTGGTTATCTCACCGGCATCTGGAGCATGAGCCTTGTATCCATACTTTTCAACAATTTCTTCTGCAAATTTGGTACATGATAAGTTATCGCCATGAACAGTTAATACTTGAGGATTTCCTTTCACTTTGTCTAAAATCTCAAATAATTCTGTTCTACTGTTATGTCCTGAAAAGTCAAATCTATTTACTTCTGCCAAACACTTTATTGTTCTTCCGTTATAAGTTACTTGTCTCTTATCGAGTAAAGATCTTCCTGGGGTTCCTTCTCCTTGATAGGAAACTAGAGCAATTCCATTGTATTGGCTCTTACAAATTTCCTCTATATAAAAAACTGCTGTACCGCCAACTAACATACCAGCTGGAGAAATTATTACTCCAGGTTCTTTAACTACTCTTTTCCTTCTTTGCCAACTCGTTATTCTTTCAACATCTTCGATTGAACTCTTAAACATCTGAGGGTCTCTAAGATACTTTGGATATCTGAGCATGATATCGTTAGTTTTTAATGCCATCCCATCCATAGCAATTTTGTATGGAAAATTATATGTTTTAAGTACGCAAGCAATTTCTTGGGCTCTTTCCACAGAAAATGCCGGTATAAAAAATACACCATTCCTCTCGACCACCTCCTTTGCATATTTTACTAATTCTCTTTCAGATTGTTCCCTGGGAACCTGCTCAGCTTGGGAATAAGTACTCTCAATTATTAACATATCAATTTCGCCTACATCAAGATCGGCAGGTCTCAGAACCTTGGAACCTCGTGTATTCATATCGCCCGTGTAGAACAGTTTTTTTCCATCTGATTCAACTAAAATTGTTGCACCACCGATAACGTGTCCCGATTCATGAAAAGTAATACTTGTGTCCCTTATGGCGTGACTACTTTTATAATCTAGATGTCTTGCATGATTTAACATGTTCACTAAATCATGATACTGAAAAGGAAGATAGAAGCCTGATATTTTTATCATATCTTGAATTAGCAGCTCAGAGAGTTCAAATGTAGGCATAGTTGCTATTGCTTCTAGATTTGAATCTTCTTGAAGAAAAAGGGATGGAGCACATCCTGAATGATCCAGATGAGCATGGGTTATTACGACTGCATCTATATCCTTTGGATTCACTTGAATCGGAAAATAAGGTTCCTTCTTCAAAAGAACTCCGTAATCTAGTAGAATATTTGTATTATTTGAATTAATCAAGAATGCGGATCTCCCAACTTCCTTGGCAGCTCCTAACGTTGTAACTTTCAATGAAAACTACTTAATTTATTTATCATATTAGTCTTTTTGCACTATTACTAACTAAAATCAATATTCCACAAAAGATACTCTTCATTACTAGTTTTGATGCTCTCTAAATATCCATATCCAGCGTCATCTAAAACATCCTCAAATTCATATGTGTGTATTTCTCTTTGCCCTTCATATTTAAGACATTTTCTTAATGTTTCTTTTATGATGTCTTTGTATTTTGGTTTAGAATAAACATACCATAAATTGTGTGCTCCCCTTAGCTGTTTTAGAAATTCAACGGTTCTGGGTGATATTTTTGAATAATATTTGTTAGTTATTTCTGTGTTTATATCCTCCCAAGATGGAGATATCCAGCTTGCTATTTTTTCAAATCCATGTCCCTCAAACTCTACTGCAAGGCTCAAACCTTGATCCAAAGTTGTAATTATTACATCTGTACTTGCCGCAATTTTATCCCTGTAATCTACTCCAGGCTCCATCCATCCGACAAAGATTAGATCATATTTTTTTTCTATCCCATTATAAGCATCACCAATTTTAATATAATCTGGCTTGTATCTTCCTAATTTGAAGAATATGTCGGCGCTCTTTTCAA
>DATEIH010000260.1:0-3068 GCA_035279165.1 Candidatus Nitrosocosmicus sp.
ACTAGCTTAATGCATACTAGCTTGATGCATACTTACAGGAAAGGGAAGATCGTATATCGTTATTTTTGAACATATACGGTTTCTTTTTATATAATACAAATGATTGGAATTATTTAAAAAAGTGGAACAGATATGAAATAATACTTATAATCAAAGCAATACTAACCTACTTCTGATAATATTATGTCAACATCAAAAATACTAGCAAAAAATTTTGACTCCCCTGACGAAGTAAGAACTTTTGAAAAGGGAAAAGTTGAGATGCTAAATCTTGGCGATGTGATCATTGGTAGAGCGACCCTCGAACCGGGATGGAGCTGGGGGAAATGTGTAAAACCACTTGTCAAGACAAATAGTTGTCAGGCTCCCCATACTTCGGTAATAATCTCCGGAAGAATGAAAGTAAGGATGGATGATGGTACAGAAATTGAAGGGGGACCAGGAGATACAGCGGTAATACCACCAGGGCACGATGCTTGGGTCATTGGAGACGAACCATGTGTTTCTATTGACTTTACTGGTATGGGAGACTACGCAAAGAAATCAGAATAAGGGATCTAAACCCCCTTTATTTATTAAATCAGAAATCTTTTTTTCAAAGATGAATTTTTCTGGGTAATTGTTTTTTATTTTGATAACACATCATTTTATTTGCAAGCAAATCAAAATACGCATTAAACTAGAGATCTACTTGACTCAGTAGTTTGTAGTTTTTTCCCCTTACACATCCGCATATTAATTTATTTAGCTTGAAAAACATATAATACAGAAATTAAATTAACGTAAGAAAATTCATAACTTTTTAAATCGAGACATATATTTTAACAAGAATTATTCTTTCCGATTGCGATTCAGGGAATTTGAATGAAAACGATTTATTCGACCCCAATGCACACTGAATTAGTGAAAGAATATAATGTAGAAAGTAAAAACTATGATAAAATAAGACATCTAGTAGAAGTTGACGATGACATTTTGGCTGTTTTTATTATGGTTTCTTCTCAAATAAAAGAACTGTATATTACCAAGAATTCAAGCATAGATAAAAACTATGTTGATTCTATAATAGTCCCAGTTTTAGGTCTAAACCCGGGTCATATCATAGATGATAAAAAACCTCAAACAGAAAAAATACTGCATACAGCAGTAGAAAATAATAATACTCTTGGAAGATTAAAATGGGTTGTATTAGAATATGAAAATTTACGAATACTAAAAATCTATGAACTTGAGAAAACCATATTCGTTCTAATAAACAGCAATACTCAGCTAGAACATACGGTTGATAACATATTGGGTTACTACTATGATTTGGATGATATACCAAAAAGTTTGTTCTAGGATTGTTAAGCGTCGCATATACAGAGTTTATTCCTTGATTACGATCAAAAAAAACCAATCTACTTTACCGTTATATTCTTATAATGAAAATATTGTAGGACACTTTTAGTCAATGACTTCTGAATCTGTCTTTATTCATATTATAATTTCACTTTCTATTCTTCTATTTTCTGCAAAAATATTGGCAGAAATTTTCCAACGGATAAAACAACCAGTTGTACTTGGTGAATTATTAGCAGGCATAATCGTTGGTCCGTATGCTTTGGGCGGACTCCCGCTATTTGGTGGTGAACCTTTGGTGGTTCTTGATGAAACTATAAAATATATCGGAGAACTATCTGCCGTCATAATTTTGTTTATTGCGGGACTTGAGATTACACCAAGAGAGTTTCTAAGAGGTGGAATAGCATCATTGACAGTTGGCGCAATCGGTGTAATCGTACCCTTCTCTGTTGGGTTCGTGGTTCTTTCAATGTATGGCCTTGATTCATTTGAAACTTTACTCATAGCCACGGCACTAACAGCCACAAGTATAGCTATTTCCATTCAGGTATTAACTGAATTAGGAAAGATGCAATCAAAAGAGGCTCGACTTATACTCGGCGCAGCGATAGTAGATGATATCCTCGCGATAGCCATATTATCAGTTGTTGTAACTATGGTGCAATTAGGTAATGTTACACCTCAAATAATGGATATAGCATTCATAATTCTTAAAATCTTTGGGTTATTCGCAGTTTTACTCATTGGAGCAATCTTTCTTATACCAAGAATATTGCATAGAGAAAAATTGTGGAGGTCAAAAGGTAGTATAGAGGGGATTACTACAGCCATTTTCTTTGGTATTGCAGGTGTTGCCGCATATGTGGGGCTATCTCCAATTGTAGGTGCGTTTGCTGCGGGAATGGCGGTAGCTAGTACAAAGTTAGTCAAACAAGTTGAAGAATATGCTCACAAATTACAATTTATTTTTGCACCCCTGTTTTTTGCAATTATAGGTGCTCAGGTTGATCTGAGAGGTGTTAATATAGATGTTTTGGTAATTTCTGGAATAATCATAGCAATAGCAATTTCCACAAAGTTAGTCGGATGTGGGTTACCATCTCTGATATTTCTTAATAACAAGACAAGATCGATGAGAGTGGGGATAGGAATGATATCGCGGGGTGAAGTCGGATTGATTGTGGCTGGGGTAGGAGTAACATCCGGAGTACTATCTACAGATATCTATACATCAATAATTATTATGGTGGCCACTACTACAATAATTACTCCAATCTGGTTGAAAAAATCATTTAAGAACGAGTTGGCGGAAAATAATCTGAAATAGTAGATTACGACTTCAGGATAGGTAACTGCTCTCTATAGAAGATAAAATAAGCGCAGATGGGTAAATCATATTCTTTTTTAATAATCCTGCTATACCTTGGATTGAGCTACACTAATGCCTATCATGCTAGCTATAAAGGATATTATATCCTTTAATATATTAACAATCAATTTTCTAGATCAGATCATATTTAATATCGAATTTCAGTGCATGTTTTATTCCTATTTCTAGTACTGCATGACGAATTTATTCTCTCATTTGACTTGTGACTTGTTTGCTAACGCATCAATAATTACCACAAATAAGGATTAGATGGGTATAAAGCCGCATTATTGCCTAAATCAAAGTATTAATAAAATATTATCAAGATGGTAATATATGAAATGTGTTTACTCTA
>DATEIH010000261.1:0-5648 GCA_035279165.1 Candidatus Nitrosocosmicus sp.
TCTAGCTAATTTCTTATTGCAGTGTTTATTTTATCTAATAATTGTTGAGATTCTACAGGTTTTCTCAAGATATCTGAATTACTAATTTCAGGAAATAAGCTTAACAATTCGCCAACAGCATCTAAGGCTGATGCAAAAATTATCTTTACATTAGGATTCATAACTTTAAATTTAGAGTATAATTTAATACCATTTATGCCCGGCATTCGTATATCCATTATAACTAAATCGTACAAATATGGATTCGTTGTGGAAAAGTCATTAAGGGCTTCGTATGGATTTGAAAAAGAGGTTATTGTAAAGCCTTGACTCTTAATTATCGCGGAATATGTAAAAAGAATGTCTTTGTCATCATCTATTAACAAAATATTAAATGACGAGTTATTTTTATTTTGATTAATACGTTTACGTTCAGCATGCAATTCTAATATTTTGCTTTCTATTTCTTTTTGTTTATTAATATCTTCAAATCGACGAACAGAATAAGTTGTGTATGTATTTCTATTATTCTCGGTATAGTCATTTACATCATTTTTACGATCTAATTCCTCAAACACATAGTCATCAAAATACGGCATTTCTTTCATCACTTGATAAAGATCTCTATGAATTATCATTTGATTTGATGAAGCTAAGTGATTTATTTTAGAACATATGTTTACAGGTGTTCCAAAAATATCTCCAGTATGAGAATTTCCTACGATAGCTAATTCTACTTTTCCATAACTTGCACTAATTCTATAATTTATAGGAGGTAAACCATTTAAATTTAACAACAGATCCACTTGATCCTTTGCATCAATCATCGATAACCCGCATTCAATTACATCTTGAAAATCTAAATAGTTACTTTCATTCATTGTATTTGGAAAATAATACAACAAGTTATCGCCAGCATTTTTAATAACTTTACCCCCATGACGACCTATAATTGAGGTCATGGTATTGAGAAATACAGAGTAGTATTGCTTGATCTTTTTAGATTCTAATATATCAAAAGTATTGTTTGTAGAGTCAATTATATCAATTATACATACACAATAATTATTGGAAAAATTAACAAAGGTTATTTGGTTATCCTGTAAACCACCTACATTTGATGATAGATGTATATTTTTTTTATCGTTTGTTGTACTATTTTTATTTGCCAAATCATCCGCAACCTTCTTATTTATCCATTTTCTACTCATTTAACTGGATTATTTAATTAATGTAGCTTTTTGTAAGCATATCTTTTATTGACAGCAGCACGTAAATATCCGTTTTTCACATTCAATTAATTCATAGAATGATGAGGTACTAACATGTAAATATGTGATCTTGTTAAACATTACCAAAATATCGCAATAATTATATATAAAGGTTGTCAGTAAATGTTTAATTGGCTTATGGTTAGATTTGGTAACTACTTGATCTAATAATGAATTATTTTTCATGTCGTATAGATTATATCAAAGTAATTCATGCGTCAATAAAGAGCCCTGCGATAGATACTCAATAATTTTCTTAATCTTTGAGTGTTCTGCTTATCGCAAAGAGGATTTTGTAAATATACTTTTCAATAAATAACATTTGATTTTTAATCTGGTTTAGTTAAAGCTCGATTTGTTCCTGCATTTGTTTTGGGTTTGAGTTCGGGTTCGGGCAAAGATCTTAATTTAACAGGGATACTGAAGCTAAAAGTACTGCCAATTCCGTTCTGGTTGTTTGATCCCCAAATTTTACCTCCATGTGCTTCTACTATGTTTTTTGAAATGTATAGCCCTAAACCAGTTCCACTATCTGATCTTGAAATAAACTTTTCAAATAGATGACCCAGTACTTCAGGATTAATTCCTTTACCCTTATCACTGATACTCACTATTACTTCTTTTGTGTTCTTTTTCATCAATACAGTTACAGTTATTTTTCCCTCTTTAGTAAACTTTCTTGCATTATGTAACAAATTTAATAACACCTGCGATATTCTAGCCTTATCTCCTTCTACCATGATTGATTGATCAAGAAATTCTTTTGATTTAGTTTCATTGAGGAAATTGCAATCAATATATACATTTTCTTCCTTTTTTTCTGAATTTGTGGTAAAATCTTGGATGATATTTTTAATAAGTTCCACAAAATCAAATTGTGAGGAATTCAGATTTAATATATGACTATCTATTCTGGAGACGTCCAAAATATCGTTGGTTAGTTTTTGCAATTTCTTTGCGTTTCTATATATCACTTTAATGTCATTTTTCAATTCGTACGTATTGATCTCTCTACTGTTATTCTGAAGGCTATGATTAATCAGATCAGAAAGTCCCAGAATGGGTTGAATTGGTGTACGTAGTTCATGCGCAGCTATGTTAATAAATTCATCCTTGAGTTTTTCGTTTTCCTGTAATTTTTTAAGATTTTCTCTAATTAATGAATTAGCCTTTTTCAGATCAGAACTGTATTGCATGCTTGACATAATAAGTGCGATAATATTTACAAAATATCCTACGTCTTTAAGAACATGTGCCATATTGTGAGCGGTATCAAAAGACATAGCAGAAAAGGCCATGACGACCTGTGTAAAAATATCAATTACAAGATACAAGGCAAGTCCTTTGTACACGACATCCTTTTTTTGATAGAGTTTTTTCTTATAAAAAAAGAACAATACCAAGCAGAAGAGTATAAGAGGAGGAATCTCATATGGCCTGTGCACAGAATAATCATCTAAAACAGAAGAAGGATAAACCAAAAAAAGCGAGCTTACAGCCGTTACTATTGCAATAATCCCCAAAATGAATATATAAAAAACTATGCCATCTTTTTTTTCAGTAATTGTCTTTTTTTCCGTTTCTTCTTGTGTATCTGATTGTAAGCTGGTATCAGACGCTTGTTCTATTTCATCTCTTTGAGATAGGGACGAATATTTTAAAATAGCAATTAAGAGCATCGCACCAAGAAAGAAACGCCCAGCAAACCAAGTTTGAGGAATAAAATACTTTATGAATAATACATTCTCTATTAAAGCAAAAGATACTATAACGTGGAACAGATCAATGGAAACACTAATGAAAAATCCTATACCAACAAAAAGACTAAACCGATCTCGTAGAACTCTATAGCGCAAAATATAATAAAAGGCTAGAGCTGAGCCCAGTATTACTGCAATCAATTCGATGTAAAAATGATGTATCTCTGAAGAAACCCATAAAGTAGGATCTAATGAGATTGCTAAAAACAGAGACAGCAATAAACATGGTAAAACTACTAATTTAATTAGACTTGATGAAAATGAATCCGGGGTAAAAATATGAGTAAGATTTTTCAAAAAAATCATCTTTAAACAATAATCGTAAAAAATTTGAAAGGATTTGTCTGGTTAGAAAAGTCTATTAGATTAGTTGCTATGAATTCAAGTCCTAATCTATTTTCAATACCAAAAACAGTAAAAATTAACAAATCCAATATCGGTCAATTACCAACGATTGGTTTTGATAACTTCCTTTTTATGATCGATAAAAACTGTTCACCGCTTAATGGTTTTCTCGCAATTTCGGTCATCTTAATTTCAGGCAATGCTTCCACGAATTCGCCAACCAGATCCAAAGCAGTTACAAAAAGGATATTCAAATAAGGATCTATAGCTTTGAATCTATAAAATAGCTTTATTCCAGATACCCCAGGCATTCTTATATCCATAACCACCAAGTCATAACTATGCGAATTTTTTTTTGCCAGGTTTTCTAGAGCTTCAATAGGATTTGAATAAGAATGTACTTGATATCCTTCCTTTTTTAGCAGTGAATGATATGTGTATAGAATATCCTCCTCATCATCTATTAATAAGATACTGTAATGTTTGTTTTCTATTTGACTAGGTTTCTTGATTTCATTTGGCACTTGATGTTTGAGGGATTCATCTTGTTTGATTGCGATTGATATATTTCTATTATCTATTATTGTGTAATAGGAAGTAAGATTTTTGTTACAACCATCCAATGATAGTTCAATCTCAGATATTTCAATTTCTTTACCAAATGCTGATTTGATTAATAAATTATACAAGTTCTTTCCTATTACTAACCCATTTGATTTAGACAAGCTGTTTATTTTGGCGCATTCATTTACTACCGAGCCAAATAAGTCTACTTCCTTGTTATTAGAGCCCAAGGCAACTTCTACTAATCCATAATTCATACTAATTCTATAATTGATTGGAGGCAAGCCTTCTTCTGCCAGTTCTTGATTTAAAGGTTTGTTTGATTTAATCATTGAAGCACTGCAATCAAAAACGTCTTTTAATGCCTGTTGATTACGAAGGTTTGATGTTTTTGGAAAGTAAAAAAACAAATTATCTCCGCTATTTTTGATTATTTTTCCGTTGTATTGATTAAGTATGGTACTCATGGAATTCAAAAAAAGTGAATAATACTTCCTTAACTTTTTAGGGTCTTTTATTTTTGCAGTTTCTTGAGTGGAATTAATTATATCGATAAATCCTATACAATATTGTTGTGTGAAATTAATAAAATTTATTTGTTCTTGACTACTTTCTTTAGTTAAACTATTTGAATCAGATTTTGATCTAGAAATACCACTACTGGAACTATTGAAAGTATCCTCAGAGTTATTATTCCTATCATAATTAGATAGATCGTTGAGGCTATCTATCATCTTTATAAGGTTAATACAGATCGTACTATATATGACTATTGTTTGCTATTGTAAATATATACCAATATCATTCTATAAAACCCGTTTTAGCGAAATACTTGAAAAATTGGTCACTATAGTTCAATATACTAAATTAATATGACTTATTAAAACTAGGTTTAAAAATAGCTCTATTGGAAACTAGTTTCCAATAATGAGATGATAGTTTACATATCATGGATTTGTGAGGTTATGAAGACTTGTCCTTTTGGTTGATGATACACATAATTCTAACATCAAATTATTTCATCAAATAGGCGATTCTTTTCAATAATTCTTCGAGTTCAATTGGTTTTTGGATAAATAAATCTCTACTTAATTCATGATAGTCTTTTTCTCTAAATTGTTGATAATATGCCTCACTAGCAGTCAAAAAACATATTTTAATGTTTTTGTCTATTTCCTTTATTTTCTTGTACAGATCAAAACCATCTATATTTGGCATCTTAATATCAAGAAGTGCAATATCGTAGTAATTTACCTTAAATTTTGACAAAGCTAACATAGAATCATTAAACACATCAACTTCAAATCCATGGATTTCTAGTATACGTTTGAAAGATAAAGTAATGTCATCCTCATCATCTACGATAAGAATTTTTGTATTATTTTTTTTGTTTTTCATTTCATATACTCACCCCATGACTATTTTGAATCAGGTCGGTCTTAATCAATGGAATTTTGAAAGAGAAAATTGCACCTCTCCCATCTTTATTATTTTCAGCCCACATACTTCCTCCATGAGACTCGATAATATTCTTTGAAATGTACAATCCCAATCCAGTACCTTGAAACGATCTAGTAGAAAATTTACTAAAAAGATAAGGAAGGATTTCTTCTGAGATTCCACTTCCGGTGTCTTTAATGATTATTTCTGCCCATCCGTGCGAATGCGGACTATCTCCTTTTGATATCTTAAGAGTTATTCTGATCAATCCATCTTTTTCAATGAATTT
>DATEIH010000262.1:0-20517 GCA_035279165.1 Candidatus Nitrosocosmicus sp.
AATAAATAAAGATGAATTAATACTTAGAAAAATATTCGATCAAATAAATGTTCAAATTCATAACGAACTGACGATAATCATTCAACCCTTCTGCTTTTTTTCGAAAACCAGGAAAGTATTGTTAGATTGGGAACATTCAGACTACCATTGGATCAACCATAAGGAAATAAATAATTTTGAGTTTGTTCCTAGGTTTAAACATTTAATCTCCAGATGTTTTGAGGAAACATGATGATATTAACCTTCAAAAAGTTAGAATTGTTGGAATTGAAAAAAATAGACCATAAAATCTATTTTAGTGAGTTTTTGTTATTTTTACCAACTCTCTTAGGTGAGATAAGGAACGTACTTGAGCACCATTCACTTTTTTGTACAATGCCCAAAATTGTTCATTCGTTATATCTTTTCTCTCCTTTAAGATCTTTAAATGTCTTCTCATCGATCGTACCTTTATAACATAAACTTCCTTTTTACCAACTCTAGCTGTCTTTTTGCCCTTTTTGGATCCTGGTCCAGTTCCATGCTTTCTCTTAGTTGCAAGTTTTGTCCTAGTTCGGCCCCTTGAAGTGCCTTTAACTTTTGCAGTCCAAATTGACCCATTGCTTATTAAAGATCTTATGTTTTCGCGGGTAATTGAGTCAGCTACGTCATCTAATTTGTCAGGTTCAAATCTTACCCTGTTGACCCCTACTCCAAGAATTCGAGATGCTAGTTCTCTTTTTTTATGTATGTTCACTACCATTCAAATCACTACTTTTGATTTTTCTTTGCGGTTGAAGCTTTTGATGAATCTTTCTTTGCGGTTGAAGCTTTTGATGAGTCGGATTCCGATTTTTTGCCGTTAATTAGTTTGATACCCATTGACTCTGCCTTTGAGATAATCTCGAGTCTTTTTTTGGTTCCAACAGTATGGCCTATGCGGGCGGCATCCTTAGTTTTATCCAGGAGCATTAAATCCTTAACGTTGTGAACCAAAATGTCAACGTAACCAGAAGGATGTAATCCGCGTGATATTTTTGGACCACGGTAACCAATCTTTACCAATGGAGGTACTCCTGAGACTTGCTTTCTCATCTTATTGTCAATTCCCTTGGGCTTTCTCCAAGTCTCAGCTAACCTTTTATATCTCCAGCTTTCTTGTCTCTTAAATTTGGGACGATTCTCTGAAATCTTTTTACGTTGTTCAAGGAGATCAGTATTGATTACCATAATATCGTTTTATTTCACTGAGAATAAATAAATATGTTTCCGATTAATCTTACGTATTCCAGATAGTAATTGCATTAACCAGGGTTTAAAAAATTAAATAGGAATAAGCCAATTCAATTGCCAGATAAGGACAAAAAATGGAAAAGGAAAAGGATAAAAGGTTTCGTATACACAATTGTTTAATGAACAAATATGAATTACCTGCTCTTCCATATAGTTATGATGCATTAGAACCGCATATAGATTCAAAAACTATGGAAATTCATCATACAAAACATCATCAAACATATACCAACAATCTTAATGCAGCTCTTGAAAAATGCCCTCAAGAGGTACAGAATAAGGATATAACAGAAATACTTAGTGACTTGAATAGCGTACCCAATGATTTAAGATCAGCAATAAACTTTAATGGTGGTGGATTTGATAATCATCGAATTTTCTGGAATAATCTAAAACCGAATGGTGGAGGGGACCCACAAGGATCCATTGCAGAGGCAATAAATAATTCATTTGGAAGTTTTTCAGCCTTTAAAGAAAAATTTACCACAAGTACGGTAGGCATTCAAGGAAGCGGATGGGGATGGCTAGTATTTGACCCAAGGGGCAACAAAGTAGACTACAAATCAATGCCAAATCAAACTAGTCCCAGGACAGAAAATCTCATACCATTGTTAGGATGTGATGTTTGGGAACATGCTTATTACCTCAAGTATCAGAATAAAAGACCTGATTACGTCAATGCTTGGTGGAATCTCATAAACTGGGAAGATGTTAACAATAGGTATGCCAAATCAAAATAATATATTTTTTATAATCAAAAATAGTATTCTTTAGTTAACCACATCGATTTTTCCTAATCCTTCTCTAATTGTTGTGTTAACGTTCATTGTATAGTTATAAATAATTTCAGAATATTTGACTAGATTTGGCATAATATCGTCTAAGTTCGCACTCAAGTAAAAACCAGGACAATCGCCTGTAAGCTGAAATGATGCATGTACGGATACTCGGTTCTTTTCATTTTGACTCCATGAAAAAAAAGGATATAACAAGCAAACCCCAGGCCTGTTTGGATGGAGTTGACATGCTCCACATTCATTTAGGAATCTGCAAGTAATAGGGTGACCATTTTCAGCCTCACTTTCTGACTGCTTCCTCTTCAAATTGAGCATTGTTAAAGTGGTTATTATCGGAGAATTTGAATCTGAAGTGGATTTATTATCCCACGTTGCTATGTAAGTTTCATTCCGTAGAAAAGATGGCTGCGAATCATATCCCAAATGTTTTGAAATGCTGGTAATATCTCTCGATGTTAATGGCAACCGTCCTTGCTTATCACAGCAGTTATGACAATCAGGCCATAGACAATCCCACAATAAAAAAAGAGATGATTCAGATAAAAAAGGGATATGATATGTAATTTTGTTTATCCTAATTGTATAATCCTGAATGTCCATGCGTTTTCCAAGATGTATATCTTTGACAATTGGATCTATAGTCCATTTTTTTGACAGCTCATCGAGTGCGGAAGAAACATCATCAACTTTTTCTTCTTCCCCGTTAGAAAACGCCATGTATGTAGAATTATAAAACCGGATGTTTAAATGTGACTATGATATCAAATCCATTAATAAAGATCAGAACACAGAGAAAATGACATTAGAGAATTACAAACAAAAGGAAAGGAAAAAGGGGAAACACGCCTCTTCAACTGAAAATCGCCGGTTGGTATGGGAATTTGTAATTTGGCCTCTTATATTGGAAGTTAACAGAAATTATTTCACTCTACAAGAATATCATATCAAGAGAGATTGCGTTTGTGAAAATAAAGAAATTTTACCCTCCAAGGTTGCAGGCGGGTTTGTGTCACTATTGGTTAAAGGCATATTAGTGCGAGAAAAGAACATTTATTCAATCCATTATAAATTAATCCCTTACATGAGAAAAAAAGTTCATCTAGATTATGGAACGGTAATTAGAGAGATAAATACCAAGAAATAACCAGCATTATTCTATGGTTGGCAAACACTCTATTAAACTAGAGATAAAATAAAATAATGGAAACAAATATCACAAAGTGTAGCTCGTGAAGCCCGGTCGAACCATAAAAAATGGTGCCGAATCTAGCGGTCAAACTCTAAGAGGACTAAGGATCTCAGGCTCTGGATCTGAAAGAGAAGAAACCTGGGGACAGCAGTTCGAATCTGCTCCGGGCTACCTTTATATTTATGTAGAAAACATTTAGATAAAATTACAAGACAAATGATCCTAGTTCAAATGTGGACCAGCCTTAATAATTTCTTCAGAAATGGGTTCAAATTTCTTGAAATTATTGATAAACAATTTAGCGAGTCTTTTGGCAGAAAAGTCATACTGATTTTTGTCATGCCAAGTATTTCGAGGATTTAATATAGAAGCAGGAATGTCATAGCATGATGTGGGATAATCGAGGTTAAATGTTTCGTGTGTTTCATAAGGGATGTTCTCTAGTGTACCTTTGAGCGTTGCAGAAACCATCTTCCTGGTATATTTTAGATCTATTCGTTTACCTATTCCGTAAGGACCGCCCGACCAGCCGGTATTGATTAAATAAACTTTTGAATTATATTTGGTTATCTTCTCTCCTAGTAACCGTGCGTATTCTGCTGCTTTTAATGGCATGAAAGGGGCTCCAAAACATTGAGAAAATGTTTCTTTTGGTTCGGTGATTCCTCGTTCAGTCCCTGCCAATTTACTAGTGTATCCAGACATAAAGTGATACATAGCACCCTCTTTTGATAATTTAGATATAGGAGGAAGGACCCCAAAGGCATCAGCAGTAAGAAAAATAATTACTGAAGGATGACCGCATGTACTCGGGATAATGGCTCCAGGTATATAATTTAAAGGATAGACAACACGGGTATTTTCTGTCAAACTACCATCTGTAAAATCGGGTTCCCTTGTATAAGGATCAACAACAACATTCTCCATTACTGAACCAAACTTTATTGCATTCCATATTTGTGGCTCCTTGTCTTTGTTTAGATTGATACACTTGGCATAACAACCTCCTTCAAAATTAAATACACCATTATCTGACCAACCATGTTCATCGTCTCCTACTAATCTTCGATTTTCATCGGCAGAAAGAGTTGTTTTTCCGGTTCCTGACAAACCAAAAAATAGTGCGGACCTATCATCTTTACCCAAATTTGCTGAACAATGCATAGGAAATATACCCTTTTTAGGTAAAAGAAAATTCATAACTGAGAACATGGATTTCTTTATTTCACCGGCGTACGAAGTTGATCCCATAAGGATCAAATTTCGCTTGAAACTAATAATAATGAAGGTTTCAGATTTTGTTCCTTCTAACTCTGGAATAGATGAAAAATCGTTAATTGACAACAAAGTAAATTCAGGCTTAAATTGAAATAGATCTTCATGTGATGCATTTATGAAAATTTGACTTGCGAATAGACTATGCCATGCTCTGTCTGTAACGACTCTTATAGATAGCCTAGACGAGATTTCAGCTCCAACAAATCCATCAAAAGTATATAGTTTCTCCTCTAAATTATTGTCTTGAACATATTTTTTCATTCGATCAAATATTTTTTCAAAGTTTTCTTCAGAAATAGGATGATTAACTTTACCCCAATCTACCGAATTGGCAGTAATTTCATCCTTTACAATATATTTATCCTCAGGTGAACGGCCAGTAAATTTTCCGGTCTTTACCGATAACGAACCGGTAGATGACATCTTACCCTCATCGTTTAGAATAGCTGATTCAACTAATAGGGGAACTGTTAAATTTCTTCGCCCCTCATTAATTGTAAAGTCCATCTTCTAATTCTGCTTCATAATACCAATAGTTATAATCTTTGGGGTAGATTGTTATTAAAGATATGGAAAATAAATTATAAAAAATTTTTTTGTTAGAAAAATTTTGATAATTTATTTTATTACATTGTTATGAAAATTAAAAAAATAATATCATCCAAATTAAATGAAATTATTTCAAATTGTGATTAATAAATTAACCTTTCTTAATAAAAATCAGTTAAATCTATGTTAAAAAAATACTTTAAAATTTCGACGTAGCTCCTCACTGGAGGGGGAATTTCATTTTCACATGCTATTCCTAAATCTCTCGCGTTGAACCATATTATCAAGCTTTGTAAGATATTCAAGAATCTGTGATGACTTGCGTCAACTGTTCCAAATGATTTGATGTACCTGTCAGCCAAATTCCACGAAGCCGTAAAGTCAATACAATCGCTATTGTAGATTGCTCTAAGTTGATCCTTAATATCAACTCCAATTTTAAATGGTTTTGTACACACTAATATTGGAAAATCAATTTTATCAGGTAAAAAAAGACCTGGCGCAGACCAAATAGAAATAATTCTGGCACCATTCATTAACTCTGATTCGAATTTTTTGGATAATAATTTGTTTATTTTATCATCTGTAAACCAGGAAAAAATCACGGTAGCCTCGGATAAAGAACATCTAGAAACGTTTTCATTAAGAGCATAAATGTTTTTGATGATTTTGGTTTTTGATTTGATTTCATCAATAACTGTAGAGTTAATATCTATACCTACAGCCTTTTTAACTTTGAATTCTTTGATGGCAATCTGTAACGTTGAAGGATTGTTACCAATACCGAGATGATAAAATATATCATTTTTATTCAAATTTGAAATTGAAAACATCTTCCTAATAAAATCATCAGGAATAACAATACTGTCCCCCGTTAATATTGAGCTAGGAAGTGTAGAAATAAACTCACTAATTTTCACTTATATTTACCTTTTTTTGCTACTGTTATCCTATCTCTAACATCATATTTCGACAAATACATTATCACCCTCTATCAGCACATTGTATGACTGTTGGTTTTTTAGTTTTTGGGGAAACCAATTAAGACCACCAGTTTGCACGTCCCATTTAGCACCATGCCATGGACATGTAAGTTCTTTGTCCTCTAATACCCCCTCGTGCAATTCGGCTCCCGCATGAGAGCATATATTATTGATTGCATAGTATTCGCCCTTAACATTAGCTATTACGATCTCTTTACCTGCAGCAGTAATATTTTTTAATTTACCTTCCGGGATGTTTACGGTCTTATCCACCAAAAATTTTGTCATACGTAATTATTTCAAAATTTAGAATATTTTAAAGTATATGATACTTTATACTCAAGAATCCGTCCTATTCGCTGCGGATGAATCTTCCAAAATCTTGATCAATAAGGCTTTTTGAACATGTAAACGATTTTCGGCCTCACTCCAAACAGCAGAATGTGGGCCATCAATTATCTGAGATGTAACCTCTTTTCCCCTCTTTGCGGGCAAACAATGCATAAAGATGAAATCTTTTTTAGCAAATTTGGTCAGGGTATCATTAACCTGATATTTAGGAAAAAAGATTTTCTCTCGGCTATCAAATTCATTTTCCTTTCCGATTGAAATATGCGTATCGGTAACGATTACATCCGCATCAATGACTGCTTCAACAGGATCCGACGTTATCAATAATACGGATTTGTTTTTTTTAGATGATGATCTTGCTTTTTCCACTATCCAATCTGGTGGCTCAAAACCTATAGGAGTAGAAACACGAATATTTATTGCCAATTTTGAACACCCTAGGAGTAAGTCATTACAAACATTATTGCCATCCCCGATAAATGCCAGATTGATCCCGCTCAATTTTTTTTTATATTCAAGGATAGTTAGTAAATCTGCCAAAATTTGACAAGGATGAAATAAATCTGACAAGCCATTTATTACCGGGATGGTAGAATGCTCGGATAATTGTTCGATATCCTTATGATCATAAACTCGGGCCATCAACATATCAACATATAATGAAATGGTCCTAGCTGTATCTTGTACCGATTCACCGCGAGATAACTGTAAATCATTAAAAGATAGATTTATTGCGTATCCACCTAAATGAAGCATTGCTGTTTCAAAACTTATCCGAGTTCTAGTCGAGGGTTTTTGAAAAATCATTCCCAGGATTTTTCCATTTAGGTAATTATGATTTGAACCTTCTGCTTTAAACTGGTTTTTCAAGGATGATGCATGTGCCAGTATGGCTAAAATTTGATCGGACCTCAAATCATCAAGACTTAGGATATCTTCTTTCAATATTAAATTTGAAAAAAAATCTTTAATTTAATGTTTTCAAATAACTCTATTTCTTTTTCTTAAACCATCCGAATCGACTCTTTTTCTCAACTTGTTCCTTCTTTTCTTTCTCTTCAGTGATTTTCTCTTCATTCGCTTGCATAGTATCGGAAATTTCTTCAGTTTCCCTCGATGAATTTTCACTAAAGTATGATTCTTGTTGTTCAATAGGAGTATTGAACGAAGACGACGGATCTATTTCCAAATCATTAATCTTTGATTCATTAGATAGACTAGGTAACACCTCAGTGGAACTATCGGCTGTAAACGCTTTTGAATCTGCACCATCTTCTGAGACAATATCCTGATTAACGACTCTGCTACTTTGTTCTAAAACATCATTTTTTATATGATCAGGTGTCTCCTTATCTGCTTTATCCTCTTCAATATTATGGACCACATTGTTCTCATGGGCTAATAATGTTTGAGTACCATGGTAAGAATCAAGGAGCGATTCATTGTTGAAAATAGTCTCAACAAATCGTTCTCTATTGAATTTGATGATGTCGTCGTATCCTTGGCCAACACCTAGATAAATAATCGGTTTGGAGGTAATGTAGCATATCGATATGGCTGATCCGCCTTTTGCATCAGCATCAGTCTTCGTCAGGATTGCACCATCAAATTCTGTATAAGAAAAAAACTCTCGGGCTTGATTAATAGTGTCATTACCTGATAACGAATCACCAACGAATAGTTTGATATCAGGCTTGATGACCTTTACAATTTTTCCAATTTCATCCATTAGATTCTTTGCGGTTTGCATCCTTCCCGCGGTATCAATTAATACAACGTCAATGTAGTGTTTGTTTGCGTACTCTAGCGCATCCCTGGATACAGCAGATGGATCGGCACCATACCTTTGAGATATCACTTTTATAGATAGTTTTTCTGCATGTGAAGAAATTTGCTCTATGGCTCCGGCCCGGTGAGTATCAGCTGCAGCAATAACTACTGAAAATCCAGATTTTTTTAGTAAATTAGCTACTTTGGCGACAGTGGTAGTTTTTCCTGTCCCATTTATTCCTAAAAATACAATTTTAAATGGTCCACCTTTACGTTGCTTCTTCGCATTAATCGCAGAAATCAAATCAACCGATCCTGCCTTGGCTAGAATCTTGGAAAAATTATCTTTTAACGTAGATGCAATAATTTGTTCAGTCGTTTCATGCTTTTGCAATTTCATACCCACCAAATTGTCCTTTATTTGCTGGGATAAATCATCTATAACTTCCTGAGATACATCACTTTCTAAAAGGGCAATATTTAGATCAAAAAGGCTTTCATCCAAATCCTTTTCAGATAGTTCTCTCTGACTGATGCTCTTAGCAGCACTAGAGAATGCTCGCTTTAGTTTATCAAACATTCAGGCATCCCAAATACATAATCTAAAAAATTGTTTCGCAGTATTGACAGCCGCTACTGTGAATGTGAGTGTGTCGATTCATTCTGGTTTCGCATCTGTCCTACATAGGAATTTACGGTATTCTGTATTTCCATCATGCGTTGCGATATCTGTTGTTTTTGAGTTGATAATTGTTTTGTAGCCAATTCAAATTCCTTTATACGTTGCTCTATGAAATTGACAGCATCATCCTTCTTTTTTTCAACTACTACACCAGCACCTATGTTTACCAGAACTTTTTCAATTGGATGAATAAGACTTTTAACATAAACACCTATTCCCAAGGGTACCAATGATATTGTTTCGGATTCTGGAGATAAAGATCTTAATGCCTCAAAGGAGTTGTGAGACTCTTCATATAATCGATGTAATACGGACTCCTTGGCTATTACATCATTATAGTAAGCTTCAAGTAACTTTGATTCCTGTACTAAATCATTTACAGTTTGTTCCATATCAACACCTCTTCTATTACCGCCATCCATTGTCATGATATGCTGGTTTACATCTGACTTTATTATAACTTTGGCATTATTCAACTTGGAGCCGTTTCTAGCGCTTTATCGATCATCACCATACGTATGATTTGAATAAGATTCATCAAATCCAAACAGTTCAAACGATGAGACATAAATATGAACCTGATTATTTCAGATTGAAATTTTCCCTTCAATTATTCCTTCTTTGATTATCTCGAAAGCAAAAATTAAAGCACCTTCGATTTAAATTTGGTGGAATAAGCTAAAACCTTTACCAATTTGGTCCTTCTTGTAGTAATGCATGACTAGATTCCGTTTCATCAAAAGCTCCTGCACCTTATGTCTAAACTCAAATAGGTATAATAAAATATCTAGTGACAATCTCCCAAGATTTTCTGTCTTTTGATTTGAAGGCAAAAAGATTGTATAAATTGTGACATGTTTGTTGAATGTAACCTGAAGATTAAGTACAATTAAGACCATTAAAAATATATTAAATATTGTAAAAATTACAAACCAAGAGTGCATCAAGTTTTTATTAATGGTTACGGCATTATTGGAAGCCGATTGGCAACTGCCTTAACAAAGGATAAATCTATAAACCTCATAGGCATAGCAAAATATTCTGTCGATGAGAAAACACAGGAAGCGATAAACAAGGGTTACAAGGTTTTTGTTCCTCGTAAATTGATGAAGGATTTTCAAAGCAAGAAATACGATATTTCAGGCAGTATCGAAGATGCAATAAACCAATCCGATTTGGTTATCGATGCTTCCTCAGAAGGAAATGGAATTAAAAATAAGAGAAAATATTATCATCCTTTTAAGAAGAAGGCAATTTTTCAAGGGGGTGAGGATAGGCATGGCAGAAATTCCGTGGCAAACATTATCCACAATTCAAGAGTAAATTATGAAAACACATTAGACAAAGATTTCGTAATCCAAGGTAGCTGTAATGTTACTGGAATGGGTAAAATCATCCAGCCATTGATTGAAAAATATGACAAATCAATTAAAAGGTTTGATGTGGTATTAGTGAGAAGATGGGCTGATCTGGAAGATAAGAAAGAGGTAAGGGATTCGATCGAGTGGGATAAAAATCCACATCATCAGGATGATTTAAAAGATTTCATACCCTCTGCCAATCTGTATGTCGATGCATTAAAGGTGCCCTCTAGAATGATGCATCTCCATCAAATGACAATTAGGTTTGCCGGGAGACCGCCATCTAAGGATGAAATCCTAGATGCTTTTAAGAATGAATTTGGAGTTGCTATTTTGAAAAATGCAAAGGGCACAGGAGATATAAGAAAGAAGGCTGCGGAGCTCAAATTCGATCATGGAGATACATCCATGGTCCATATACATAGCGAGTTAATAAAAATCCAAGAGGATACGTTGAAGATATCATATTCAGATGATCAAACCGGTATGGTAATTCCTGAAAATTATATGTTAATACAATCAATGTTGTTAAAACGACGCCGAACAGACGCAATAAGGCAAACTGACAAGATATTTAGCATGAAAAAGAAAAAGAAATTATTGGAAGCAGAATTTCAGAACTAAGCCATCGGGACACCAATTTCTCATATGGTAACAAAAATCAGAAATTTGGTTCTAAAAAGGTTTTAAATTAAGTTTTTTAAATTGAGTTAGAGACAAAGAAAAGTAGAGTCTTTAACCCCAGTATAAGTATCTACTTCTTAATTCCGAATATCCTATCAAAATATTCTGACGATTCTGCAAGAGACGGATTTGATACGGTGTTTTCTCCTTCTGGTACTTTAGCTAATTTTCTTGCCAATTTTTTCTTGTATTCCAGCTGCATCTGTCTAGCTATTTGGATACGTTGAGCTTGTGGCGACCCCGCACCATGCATGGATTCAGTCAGGTATCCGACAGCATTTCTACCAAGTGTCATATTCTCTATTAACCGAAGTATACGAACCCTGTCTTCTGTTGACACGCCTTTTCGTCCTTTCAAGTATTTTTCAAGTAATGGACCAGTAACTGGCCCTCTAAAGTCGCTTTCAGAGGGCATAGTGACCATAAGACCTCCAGCAATGTCTTGAGCTAGTCGGCCAATTTCGTATGGAAAACGGGTAACATTGTGCTTACACACATTAGCAAGCATATCATCATTAATGAAATTCCCAGACTGAGTTCTGTATGCTTGGTGTGAAGAAGCTATACCAGCTGCAAAAATTGTTTCATTTAGATGAGTCATCTCAATTAACTTGTCTTTAATGTGGGAAGCGTTTGAAACACCATTATATTCAGCGATTGCTGCAGAAGCACCAATTAATACATCGCCTAATCCGGTTTTACAAACATAACTTCGCCTATGATAGCAGGTAAATCTTTCAACCAGCATCGAAGCAAACTCCACCTCGCCTTCCATAAAGATCAATTCGTTTGGAATAAACACGTTATCGAATATTATCAGTGCCTCTTGTCCGGAAAATTGAGAATTACCTGCATCCAAGTCGCCTTCTTCCATACTTCTGGTGTCGCACGATTGTCTACCATAGATATAGGTAATACCCTCTGCATCTACTGGAATGGCACCGACGATTGCATAGTCCTTGTCTTCGGGCCTCATACGCATGGTGGGCATCACTATTAACCAATGTGAATTGATACAGCCTGTTTGATGAGCTTTAGCTCCTTTGATATAAACACCCTTTTCGTCCCTTTTTATAACATGTACAAACATATCCGGGTCTTCTTGTTGAGAGGGTGACAAACTCCTGTCCCCTTTAGCATCCGTCATTGTTCCTCCAATCACATGGTTTTCATATTGAATTTTTTTGATAAATTCAACTAGTCTTGCATGATAAGGTGTTTGATATTTTTTATCAATTTCAAATGTTGTAGAATATAACGAGTTTAATGCATCCATTCCTACACAGCGTTGAAAGCAAGTTCCAGTTTGTTGCCCGAGTTTTCTTTGCATACGATTTTGATTCACCAAGTCTTGGGAACTTTCTGCGATATGCAAGAATCTGTTAACCTTAAGTCCTGTTAATGAGGAAGTTGCAGAACCTATTTCAGGATCTTCTTCTGCGATATCATACGTAGCTGCTACTGCATTAATAGAGGGTCTAATCATAGGATGATCTACTGGTTCCTTAACTAGTTCTCCAAAAAGATAAACTTGCAAATTTCTATTTCTTAAACTTTCAATGTACTCAGACCCATTTTTAATAGGCATGTATTAAATTGAACGAGATATTATTTGAATATTTGGATAGGTTCTTCTGATAAACATTCTTGGCATTATTAGACCATGCCTGTGATGGCCTCCTCGATATAGATTCATCTAAGGACAACTTATTTTTAATATCGTCGAACAATATATTTATGAACCAAATAAGCCAAATTAAGAGTCTACTAAAAGAGCAACTCCAAATAAATGAGTTAGAGACCGACATTTTTTTGGCATTAATGAAATCAGAAAAAACAACATCTCCCGGGTTCCAAGAGAATATCAACCTGACGGTGGACCAGATTATTGAAAACTCTAAAAGCTTAGAACAAAAAGGAATGGTTATCGAAATTGACAAGAACGAATTCAGGGCCTTGCATCCAAGGTTCGCAATAGTAAACAGATATAGAAGAATTTGTCAAGCAAATAATATACTTTTTAAAAAAAATACGTTAATTGATAACCTCGGAATAATGCTAGAAAATTATCAAAATCAGATATGAAGGAAAAACGTTATGCAAGGGCTAAATAAGGGAAAACTGTTAAAATAATAATTTAGAATGCAATCTTCAAATTCATCAAACAATAAGGACAAAATAGCTTATTTTGGTGTAATAAATATAAATGAAAATGGGAGAAATATTGGGGCTGTTGATATTTGGAGAAGTTTAATTACAAAGAACCTTTTTTGTGAAGAAAAAAGATTAGGAATTCTGGATATCACAGATAAAATAGGTATGCCTGAAATTAAGACCGACGAAAATTGGGCCGTTGCCATAAATAAATTTAGAAAAGGAAAAGATCGATGGAAATTAATAAGTATCGCTAAAGATGGTAAAACAGAGTTTGTGGATACCGATGATGAGACTAAAATAATCGTAGATACGGCAAATTTCAAGATCGTTGATAAAGAATGGTGGAGTTTTTTAGTTACAGAAAATGTAAACAAGAGTGTAGAAATTACCAAAGAGTTGATATAGCATGATAAATGAATTTCCAGAGGAATATGATAATCTAGATATTAACATTAGTATAAAACATGTAGTGGAAGGAGCTCTGGCTAGCAAGCTTTCAGGCTATTTTCTAATTTATAATGACAAATTTAGTTTTAGTGCAGTCGCTTTTGGGCGAATAGGCGGACACAATATAAACGTCAAGATCTCTAAAACCACTGCTGACAAGATTAGAAAATTAAATTTGGATCCTGAAATAGTGATATTGATAATTCAGAGAAAAATAATTGAGGGAGACATTACTATTCAAATGAAGGAACAGTAATATTTTCACATGGATTAAATCTTAATGAATTTTATAAGTTTTATAATATCGCATCTCTTAGTGCATTTCCGCAAGAACAGTTGTTTTGTCCTTCATGGATCATAGGTATTATATTCTCCAGAATCCTTCTAGTGGTTTCAACGTTCTTGTTTAAGGTTTCTATAATTTCTCTGGATGACACAGGTTTATCAGCCCAAACATCATAATCTGTAATAGTAGAAACAGAAAGATAACAAATTTCACTTTCTCTAGCTAAAATGCATTCTGGAACTAAGGTCATGCCTATGATGTCGGCCCGAAATACATCTCTGTATATCTTTGATTCTGCGCGTGTAGAAAATCTTGGACCTTCGATACATACATATGTTCCCCTATTATGAACACGTATTCCTAACTCATTAATGCAATCGATAGCAATATTTCTCATGTCCCCACAGAAAGGATCAGCTACAGAAATATGACATACTTTTGGTCCATCATAAAAAGTATAGGACCGTTTTTTTGTAAAATCAAAAAATTGATCAGGAAGCATGACATCCCCAGGTTTTATTTCATAATCTAAGCTTCCTACTGCAGAGGGTGCAATGATTCTCTTAACTCCCAATTCTTTTAGAGCCCAGATATTAGCCTGATAATTTATCATGTGAGGAGGAATTTTATGGCCTTTTCCATGCCTAGGAAGAAAAGCTATTCTCTTATTCCCAAATTTTCCAATAATAATGGCGTCCGAAGTAGGACCATAAGGAGTATGAGGGTTAATTGATTGTTCAATCTTAAATAAATTGGGGTCATAAATCCCCGTACCACCGATTATGGCTATCCCTACTGGTTTATCAATAGCAAGCATATTAGTAAACCACCATTGAATGAACTCGATATCCTCTTTCTCTTAATAGTTTTCCTCCATCCAAGGAAGATAACTCTATAATGAAGGCAAATCCCGCAACCTTGCCTCCTAACTCTTCAACTAAGCTAGCTGCAGCAAGTGCGGTACCACCAGTTGCAAGTAAATCATCTGCTATCAAAATTCTGTCATCCTTTCTTATTGAATCAGACTGCAGCTCCATTACGGCTGTGCCATATTCTATTCCATAAGACTGTTTAATGGTTGTTCCAGGGAGTTTTCCAGCTTTTCTTATCATGATTACTCCTTTGTTAAATTTCAAACCCAATAGTGTAGACAAAATAAACCCTCGTGCTTCTATACCTGCTATATAGTCAACCTCAACTTTTTGAAACTGGTCATAAAAATGATTCCCAAGTAAATCTAAGGATTTACCATCTCGAAATACAGGATTGATATCTTTGAATAATATTCCTTGCTTAGGAAAATCAGGATAATTTCTTATTAGATCTTGAACATGCCTAATATCTGAATGCATAAAATTTTTTTAGATTTATACCTATAAAAAACATTACTAGAAATATTCAAGAAACAAATATTATGAATGCTTAACACTTCATTTATGAGAATGATATAATTGAAACTTGCTGATGCAAGAAGGGACCCCTATAGGAAGCTTGCTAAGGAAAATAGCTATAGGAGCCGTGCCGTTTACAAGCTTGCACAATTAAATAAATCACATCACATTTTGAAACAAGGGATGAAAATAGTGGATATAGGTGCAGCTCCCGGAGGTTGGCTACAATTTGCGTCTAAAATATCTGGAAATAAAGGTAAAGTCATTGGGATCGATATGAAAGAAATCGAACCTATCTCAAATGTCATCATAATTCATGGAGATGTAGAAGATGAACAAACGGTAACATTATTATTAAAGTACTTGGACAGCAAGGCAGATGTAGTCTTATCTGATCTAGCACCTAACATATCTGGATTATGGGAGATGGATCACTTAAAGCAAATTGACTTGACAATGAAGGCTGTGGAAATAACTAAAAAAGTCCTTAAAGTAGATGGAAATGCATTATACAAAGTATTTCAAGGAGAAGCAACATTGGAATTTATTTCCTATATGAAAAGCATATTTTCTGCGGTCCACATAACAAAGCCTGATGCAAGTAGGAAACAGAGTAGCGAGATTTACTTATTGTGTAAGCATTTTAACCCAAAGGTAGTTTAAAAAATAAAATATGTAATCAATTCTTTCGTCGGATATTTATCACTTTTTCAGCTCGTTCTAACTTTGCAACATCTCCACTGTTCTTTATGATAGTCTCTAATAACCTTTGCGGACGTCCTTCATTTAAGGAATCTCTTACAATTGATAATGCGTCACCTAAGGATTCTATTCCTCCTCCAACCATTAAGGCAGCCGCACTGTTGAGTAAAACGATGTCTTCTTTAGACTTATTGGATTGTATCCCATATATTATGCGTAAACTTTCATTTATTGATTCCATCTTATCTTTTACAATTATTTCCTGAATTGAAGCTTTGGGCAAACCCAATGAAACAGGATCTAATAATTCTTGCTGGACACTATACTTTCCATCCTGAAAAGTGATATGAATTATCGTATTCCTGCTCGTGGTAGACAGTTCATCCATTCCATCATGAGATCGAACAATCATGGCGCGCTGCAAACTAAGAATAGGTATTATTTCTGGGATAATGGTTAACAAAGATGGGTCTGCAACTCCTATTACCTGACCATAAAGGTTCCTACATGGGTTACACAAGGGTCCTACTTTGTTAAATATTGTACGAATACCCAACTCCTTCCTTACCTTAGAAACATACCGTAATCCCGGATGAAATTTAGGGGCATATAGAAAACCAAGTCCATAATTTTCAATTGAGCGTACAATAGGCAAGATATCATCGTCATTCAATCTATAGCCAACATATTCAAATAAATCTGCACTACCGCTTAAACTTGATGATGATTTGTTACCATGTTTCGCCATCGCTATTTTTTTACATGAGCTAGCGATAACAGCTGAAGTGGTGCTTATGTTGAAGGTATTTAAAAAATCTCCACCGGTCCCGCAATTATCTATAATCGGAAGATCAGACTTTGGATTGATGGGTATTGAAGATCCTCTAATAATTTTAATTACAGCCTTTAATTGTTCTGAGTCTTCTCCATTCAAGTTTAAAGCCATCAAAAAAGCTGAAACAAATACATCAGAACAAAGTCCGTTGATGATATTAGTAATTACAGAACTCATTTCACCTCCATTTAATCTTTGTCCAGTCGAAAGTTTTTTTAGATAAATTTGGTTTTGTGAGTATAACTTATCTGTATTACAGTTATTGTGATCAACATTAGTTGTCTCTGACCTTTTATCCAAATTCTCAATCTTTGAACTCATTTCTTTATCATTCGAATAAAATTAGATAAAATTTTCTTACCTTCAACAGTCAATATCGATTCGGGATGAAACTGTATTCCCTCTATCAGATATTTTTCGTGACAAACACCCATAATTTCTTGGTCGTCTAGGGAAATAGAAGTAATTTTCAAACATTTTGGGAAATTATCTTTGTCAGCAATTAGTGAATGATATCTGGTTGCTATAAATGGATTTTTGACACCTTCAAATAGTTCAGTATTATTGTTGAATTGGATATTACTTGTTTTACCATGCTTTATTTCCTTAGCTCTTTTTACCGTTCCTCCAAAGGCGTTCACAATGCCTTGATGCCCTAAGCAGATACCCAAAATTGGAACAGACGGTCCCAGCTTGGTTATTACCTCTGAACATATTCCAAAATCCTTTTTGTATTTTGGATGCCCTGGACCTGGTGATATAATAATTGCATCAGGATCCATTTTAGATATACCTTTAATTGTAATCCGATTATTTCGTTTTACTACGGGATCGGTACTTAGTAACCCCATAACCTGGGCAATATTATAAACAAAAGAATCATAATTATCAATTATAAGGACTTTCATTTAACTAGTTGTCACAATCTATTATCCTAAAGTTGATAATAACACTTTCTAATAAGGTTAAATATGTAACATCTTTTTGTATTTGTTATATCTGTTCAGTATATTTTCATTAGTTATTCGCATTAATCCATCTGTACCAAACTCCTCTATCGCAAAAGTACCCATAATGCTTCCCATGAGGATTGATTCCTTAAATAACGCCAAATCACTCCCAAAGTGACTATTAGATTTTGATAACAAATATCCCATAAATCCACCAGCAAATGAATCTCCAGCTCCTGTAGGATCGGTAACGCTTTCTAATGGGTATCCGGGTATCGGCACTATCTCGTTATCAAAAAAGAGTAACACTCCGTGTTCCCCTTTTTTGATAATTGCAAAATTTGGACCATAGGACAAGAGTTGTTTTCCGCATTTAACAAGATTAGAATTGTTACAAAGTAATCTTGCCTCTTGGTCATTTATTACTACCCCATTTGTCTTTTCAATCATAGATATAACATAATCCTTTTTATTGTGAATCCAATATTCTATGGTATCGCAAATAATTAATTCAGGGTCATTAAAACAATCAATTATTTTTATGTTTTGTTCAGGATCATTATTTGCAAGATAAATATACTTTGAGTTTTTGTATTCTGCTGGAACATTTGGTTCAAAATTTTCAATCACATTCAGTTCAGTTATGTTTGTTGTCCTATGAGACAAGTCGAAATCAAATGTAGAATCATAGAAGAATGTTTTTTTATCGTCGAAACGTTCTAAACCCTTTATATCCATTTTGTTGCCCAGCTGAGTGTAATACTTATCTGGAAAATCCTTGCCAATCGCGCCGATTAAAGATACAGGCACGAAAAAGGATGCAGCCATAGATGCATAAGTCGCAGCCCCTCCTAAGATACGCTCTCTTGTCTCAAAAGGAGTCCGTGTAGTGTCTAAAGCAATCGAACCAAAAACTGTAAGCATTAGGAAAAGTATTAGGGTATTAAATATAAAACATTGGAACCACAATAAATAAAGAACATGCGAGAAAATCCAAGGATAGTTGTGGGAATTACGGGAAGTTCCGGTGTGATTTATGGAATTGTGCTTTTGAGGTCACTAGAGAAATTCGGGATTGAGACCCATCTAGTACTTAGCAAATGGGCTGAAAAAAATATCGAAATTGAGACTGATGAAAATGTTAATGAGATTAAAAAGATCGCAAATTTTTTGTACGACCAAAATGATATGGCGGCGTCCATATCAAGTGGATCATTTAGAACCGATGGGATGGCAATTATTCCCTGTAGTATGAAAACTCTTTCGAGTATTGCCAATGGTTATGATGATAATCTTATTTCGCGTGCAG
Organism: Candidatus Nitrosocosmicus sp.; assembly: GCA_035279165.1. GTDB lineage: Archaea > Thermoproteota > Nitrososphaeria > Nitrososphaerales > Nitrososphaeraceae > Nitrosocosmicus. The sequence goes on from DATEIH010000262.1 coordinate 18,994, forward strand.
CATCAGTTACTATTAAGGAAAATCGTAGGCTTGTCCTAGTCCCAAGAGAGACCCCACTTTCAAAAATCCACATTTCGAACATGTTAAAGTTGGCAGAGATCGGAGTTGTAATATTACCAGCGATGCCCGGATTTTACCATAAACCAAAATCAATTGACGACCTAATTTCCCACATTGTTGGAAAAACACTTGATCAGTTTGGAATAAATAATGATATGTTCAATAGATGGGATAAAAAATAGGATCCTAAAACTAGTCAGATTCAGTACATGTCATAATAGATGGGTGGCTGGCTGGGAAATGAGTACTTGTTATAATATAAAATTATTAAACAAGTATTTATGAACTGAGCAAAATTCCAGTATTTAGCCAACTATCATTCAGACAAATAGTGACTCGTTTAATATTTTTCCCATAGATCCATTTTTGCTAATTTTTTCTTTCTGTTATGTTCTTCAAGCATATGGTACACTGATTTGTGAGAACTTCCTTTACATATCATTAAGATTGCATTTAATGCTAGAGACGTTTCATCATAAGTCCCAATGAATCCGACAAAATGTCCGTAAATTGAGATATCAGCACCAGAAAAATCTTCTAAATTCTTTCTAAATTTACCGCTCTGTCCAATAAGTCTTGATTTTATCCTATCTAAGGAATTGATAGATTTTCCTGAGTATTCTCGAAGATCAACAAGCTGCAATATAGACTCATCAGATAGCAGCCTGTAAGCCCTTTCAGGGGAGAAACCTTTTGAAATAGCCATTATTATTTCGGATGCTTTGAATATTCCACTGTTTGTTAAGGATGCTTCATTTTTTAGTCTGATTGTTATATCGCCAGTATCTCCGTCTACATCCAGGATAATATTACATTTTGATTCTATTTCAGATTTGACAGAACCTTTCTTCCCAACTATTACCCCTATACGATCTCTGGATACTTTGATTACCTTAAAAATATTGTCAAAAGTCACTATATGATAATGAACAATAAACTATAATATATTTTAAAAAAGAGTTATTTTCATCCACCATGTACGACTGACAGAATAGTAACAGTATCGCCGTTTGAAACTTTGGCTTCCTTTCCACCCACTACAGACGACTCAACGCCATTAATCGCAATCATTATTTGATCCTCTTTTATCTTATTTTCCAAATTATATTTCCTCTCCAAGAATGTTAGTATTTCATTAACATTTGAATCTGTCACATTGATATTTACTGTTGAAAATCCAGCTGCCTTCCTTATGCCACCAACTAAATCAACAGTTATCAATCTTATTCTGCAGTTTCTTCGCTTGATTCGGTATTTTCTTCAGAATATGAGAGCGAGGCGTTCTGTTGAGCCAGGTTTCTATTTACACTCTTGGTAATGTAGCCGGCTATTTTATTACGTAATTCCTTTGAACGAACGATAGCAAAATTCTTGGTAGTTTCTTTATTTTCGTTAAAATCACTAGTAAATTTATCAGGATAACGTTCCAATAATTCGTTGGCCATCTTTTTGACTCTATCCACA
>DATEIH010000263.1:0-2899 GCA_035279165.1 Candidatus Nitrosocosmicus sp.
GAATAAAACTTCTTATATTTTGTTACTAAACAATCATTAGAGTTGGCATCTTAATTCCTGGAGATGATGACAATGACATTATGTTCCAAACCAACAATTTAGAATGAACATGTTGATTGTAAAATTGATCGTATCAAACGACACGAATTTAGTCTGTTTTTTCGATTAAAGCATTATCACATATGTCACAAAACTCTGAAGTCCGGTTAGTTCTCTTCATTTTAATTGAAATATATTCAATGTAATAGGGGGACTATCATATTCATCATCGTCTTGTAACGTCTGTAATTATACTCTATCAATATATTCTTTAAGTCTATCTTTAGGATGTACTCTTGTATATTCACTACTCGGTAATCATGGCTGCATGGTAAGGTTTTTTGCACTTTGGACACATTGCATGATCACATACACATTCAATGCAGTAATCACTACTTTCTTCAAATTCCATTTTATTTCCTTTATAAAAGCATATTTCGCAAACTACTTTTTCCATCTAATTCATAGATATGTGGATATGATACTTTATTTAATAGTTATTAGAGCACCTAGTGTTTTATAATGAAACGATCCTAATTGTTTCATCCCTGATTATGTCAATATCAGATTGAGAAGAAGCTGATATACACAATATATCAACTTTGTAAGGAATAGTTATCATGGTGATTTTCTTTTGTCTAATCAACAAGTAATCAACCGGACCGAATTTTTCTGAGAATGATTGAAAAAAGCTGATATTTGAGAGAGACTGCAAATACATATCCTGCTCTTCATTTTGATCAAGTAACGGCTCAATCCCTTTTCGAAAACCGCCTTCTATAACTTCGCCTTCCTTATTTACGATTCCAACAAACCTTATGTTTTTGTCAATTGCAAATATCTCATTGCAAATATCCTTCGTAAACCGGTTTTGTGCTTCTTTTTTTCGAGGCATTTCTATATCTATCATTTCGCAGAGAGAATTATAAATTTAGATCATATTCAACTGACTACATTCTTGGATTTCTTATTGTCAAAAAAAGTCATCTTTGAAGTCTTGTAATAAATTACTTCACCTCTACGCTCCACAACCGCTATAACAACCGACTTGCCCATATTTTCTACTTGTTCAATAACTTCGGCAAATTCCGTAGCTTTTATGTTGGTTCCTTCATTTAATCCAACAGAGATGTATTTCGATGTTCTCTTATTATATTCTCCTCTCTCGTAAATTCTAAAATCTGTTCCAAACCCAAACCCTTCTTTGACAACATATCCCTTGCTTCTGAGATCTCTGAAAATCAGATACTTTGTCATGATCTTTTTATCTTTTTTTATCAAAGTCTTTAAAAATGAAGAAAAATCATATTCAGTTTTATTCTTGTAAATTTTAATTTTATTATTTTGAAGTAAATATAAGCTTTCAAGACTATTTAACAAGTATTCTTTATTAAAAACCTCACCAAATCCCTTGTTCCTCAATTGATCTTGCTGCTTTGTATCAGGAACGACTGTTTTTCCTTCCTTTAGGTGGTAAACCGCCTCTATCAGAAAATTTGAATCACCATTTTCTTCGCTACCGGTTCTCTCATCGTTTAAATATTCTTTGGGAAGTGATCCCAACTCTAAATCTGCAGGTCCAATGGCTGGAGAAGATGGGGCAGGGTCTTTGGGAGCATTATTTCCTGAGGACATAACAAATAAATCACAGCCAACAGCCTCATTTATTTATTATAGAGAGGATTAGTTGTGAAAGGTGTTAATTATAGAGAAATTCGTGGTATGCCTTATGTAAGACGTGAATATATTAAAGGTAAACCTCAAATTAAGATTGCCAGATTTGCATCCGGGCAAGCAAAAGGTAATTATGATTATTTAGTTGAACTTACTGTTACAGAAAGAATTCAAATTCGTCACAACTCTCTTGAGGCTGCAAGGCTTGCGGGCAATAAAACAATGGCTCAAGCAGGGGATATGAGCTTTTTTTCACGGCTAAGAGTATATCCGCATGTAATCTTAAGGGAAAATAAGATGATCGCTACAGCAGGTGCTGATCGTCTTCAAGAGGGAATGAGACGTGCATTTGGGAAAGCCACAGGCTTGGCCGCCCGAGTTGAACGAGGAAGTACCATCTATGAAGCCCATGTTATGAAAGAAAACTTAGAATTAGCTAAAAAGGCATTCAAGGTGGCTTCAAGTAAAGTGGGATGTCCAACTATTACCAAAATAACTCCAATCAAAAAGGACACTCTTTAAAAAAAGAAAGAGACCGGGGTTAGGTTCATTCATTCACTTAATTTTTATTTTATGATTCGAAGCTTTATAGCTCGAAGGTCCAAAATTGACGACACATGATAGACAAGAATAGGACACAACCCTCAAATTGGCTTGTCTAGAGTCTATATTGATAATTTTTAATTCTTTTTGAAAAAAAGCCTTTGGATGGACACATTGTTTTGTCAGTTGAAATATGTTTTATTGGATAAAAAGGTGAATTTGCATTCAAAATTACAAATCTAAGAGTATCCTCAAGAGCACCTATACATAAGACATATAATTTCCTTTTTATATAACTAAAAAATGACACCTAGTCTTCACAATCATATGCCTTAAAGGACTGGAAATGCTATATGCGCTGTTTTCCAAGAAGCAATTTTATATCCAAGATTATTTATGTTACTAGATATAAGTATTGGTATCATAGAAACTTAATAGCAAACTATTTCTGTCTATCAGTGCGTTAGAAACGGGGAATGAATAAGGACTTGATCTATCATTACAATATAAAACCAAGGTTTTAACCCTGGATCGATTTGACATGCAATAGCGTATTTTGTTTTTGAAATAAGTTGACTATATTATTGATCTTATTGATTCGATTATTTATCATGGAACGATATTTCACAACAAATATTTTATA
>DATEIH010000264.1:0-2364 GCA_035279165.1 Candidatus Nitrosocosmicus sp.
GGCCTATGTAGTTAGAGTATACGCACGTTTGGTGGAACTTGGCGCCGAAACTCCTGCAAGGAACCCCTATGTAGCAGAAATGTACAAACTAGCATTAGAAGGAAAACTCTACAGCAGATCAGTTCCATAATCTTTTTTTTATTTAGTTTTTATCTAGTTTTTGATTTTTTAGTTATTTAGGTAGTAGGTTAGTGAGCTAGATAGTTTTGGTTAGTTGGTAAATTTGTATTAGATAAATGTTATACATGTCAAACTTTTTTCTGACCAGTTCAAAATTTATTATGAAAATGCATAGATGTTCATGATTTAGATCATTCAAAATGACCCTGGGTTTAATCCTCTTTTCTTGTTGGATAATTTTTAGTAAATTAATATCTTGAAGTAATTCTTGTTTAGTACGCCAAGACTTGCTAATAGACTAACGCCCAGACATATTAAATGCGCAATTTTTGGTAGCTCATATCAGCAATTCGGCCATGTTTCGCTGTATCGATTGTGCTTTCAACCAACTTTTTTTCTGCGCTTGACTATATAATTTAATTGATTATGTAAACACCTTATCTAATGCGGCCTGATAGCTGAATTGGATATCTAAGACATAAGGATAATGGCAGGGATTTCAATTATTGATATTGAAAAAAAGCAATTTTTCATTTTATCTCAATGTGGTTATCTTGGCATTCTCTTCGAATACAGGAGGTGGGCCTGGCTCAAATCAGATAATAAATTAGGTCTGAATTATTGGATTATGTAAAATACTTTAATCTTTTATATAGATCACTCTAGCTCTTATATACACCTGCATTATATTTATTAAGACAGACCAACTGCATTCAAATAATTAATTTTTGACGGGACGTAGGTATTGTTATGATAAATCCTACGAACTGTTACTATCTTTATAGAATTCTAATTGCCTTTCACTTATATTTCCCTTGGATTTTGGCTTACTGTATACAACTTTGAATAAAGCAAATCTACTTATTCCATGAGTTATTTTTAATCCTTAAAGAGGTATCAAGCAAGGAAGTGCTTTGAGTTAGATAAGAATTTCAAGAGCCTTATTTTCAAAGTTTAGAAGTGGTTTTGAGACCTGGGATATAATTTGTAAGTAAAGATTTATGGCGGGTCAAATTATGGGAACTCATTTTAAAAATGAAAGTTTGGATACCAACTCGCTTATCTGTTCAGTTTTCCATGATTTTATCCATGATGAGTCCCTTCCACATATTCTTATTTTCTTGGTAATGTAGGGTTTCCTTAGGTAGATAAATTTACCATACTCAATATCCGACTCAATTCTAATTGCTATTTTTTTTTGCATATTTGACTTTGCTGAATATTTTTCCAATGGTAAGATTCCATCCCACTTTATATAGTGTATTCCGCCACCTAATCTTCTAAGGAGGAGGTTACATTCCTCTATTTTCTCTAAACGGAACCTCAATTCATCTTCTTCCATAACAGGATTCGCTGTTGATGCGGATGATGATAAGGTAATCGCCATGACTCCTTATGTGAAAATATGTGTATAATTAGGTTAAATACAATGTTATACTATGATTGATAGTAAATTTTTTTCTAGTATAATTATCTGGTTTCTAATCCATAGATTTATTGCATCAAATAGTGGGAATTTTGTAATCGATTTGCCCAAATAATACGGTCATATGATTTCGCTCCTATCGTTTTGCTTTCAATTCTAAAATCAATTCATGATTCACTTGAATGTTTGCAGAGATGTAGCTACCTTGAAAATTTGATTGAGTTGATAAGATTATCATCCAAATACCTATAATTGTTGTAAAATCCACTTACGCCTTCATTTCCGGCAAAACTTAGTTTGATTACATATGTTTGGTCGGTATGATTGGTTTCAATGATTTTGTCAATTTCTTTGATGTCGGTTAGGCCCACGGGTCTATTAATCGCCACTGACCCTGCTGTTTCACCATCAATTGTTGTTCTATTAAACGAAATATCTTCAAAAACGACAGCTCTGGAATCATTCAACAAACTCGATCTTGCTAATTCCATATTTTCCTGGGTTATAGGGATCGCTTTGTCGATGCATGAAACCATTAAAGTCATGTTCATTGAATCAGGATCCGAGGGATCTTTGAGACTTTGAATTTTAAAACCTTTTTTGGAATTGTTATCATCTAATACTATGTCTGATTGATAAGGATGTTTCAATAAAATTCCACAAGTGTTATTTACATAAGTCTCCCATGTTGGTTGAGCATCTGAGTTAGGCACGACTATAATCATAGCATTAAACGCCAAAAGTGTTACTAGAATAAAAATTTTTATCAATATTCTAACTATCTTTTTTAGCATATAAATCCATTATATATTTTTATC